>NZ_LJHZ01000099.1:0-9925 GCF_001296055.1 Novosphingobium sp. AAP93 | reverse complement strand
CCTGACGATGACCCAAGGCCACCGCCGAAATTACACCACATTGACGGACGCAACCCAGGCCGCCTATGGGAATCCCCGCCGAGTCAGTTCGTGTGGAAACCGCTCTAACTCTAATTATCGGAATTTATTGAAATAAATGGTGGGCGTATTGGGCCCTTACTCAATGAAGTCTGCCGAGAGCACTGATTTGCTGCTTCAATGCTGCCGAGGAGGCAGCTGAGGATGAGCACGCATCTTTATTGGCTCGACGATGCAAGTTGGGCCGTGATTGAGCCACTGCATCCACGCGGTCGGCTCGGGGCGCACTTAGGCGCACCGGGGCGATGACCGGCGGGTGATCTCCGGCATCATGCACATGCTCTATACGGGTGTCCGATGGCGCGATTGCCCGGCTGATTTTGGTCAGTACACAACGATCGACAACTGCTTCAACCGGTGGAGTCGGCAGGGTGTCCGGGAAGATATCTTCTACGCCCTGACCGGTTCATCCGCCGTCCTCATCGTCGCCGTCATCATTTGGTGGGCCAATTGGGTCCCGGCCCTGAGGCTGGAACCTAGGGTCCGCTGATTCAGGGAAGCTTCTGGTCCCAGAGAAGAGGGGGCGATTCGCTTGGCGAACGTAGCCCTACATTGTCACTAAACTCGGCCGTCGCATCCGCTTGCATCCGTAAGGATATATTTGATGGATATTTGACCGCCAGCCTCTGTGAACTGCTAAGTTATTGAAATTTATGGTGACCCCTACGGGAATCGAACCCGTGTTTCAGCCGTGAGAGGGCCGCGTCCTGACCGCTAGACGAAGGGGCCGTGCCATCAGCCGGGTCGGCGGTTTCGCCCCGGCCGTCTGAGCTCTGCCCGGCGCGATGGCGAGGTGCAGAGTTGGTGACCCCTACGGGAATCGAACCCGTGTTTCAGCCGTGAAAGGGCCGCGTCCTGACCGCTAGACGAAGGGGCCACTGGCGTGTTGCCGCGTGGCAGGACCGCGCAACTAGGGCCAGATGCGGGTCAGGTCAACCCCCTCGCTGCGCGAAAGCAAAGCTTGTCCCAAGGGGCACGGATCAGTCCGCAAATGCGGCATCTTCGACATGGAGTTCGGCGGCAGGGCGGCTGCCCCAGTCATCGATCTTCACGCGCCCGGCGAGCCAGAACTGGCGGCCGCGCGCGCCGTGCAGCAAGGCTTGCCCCAGCTCGGTCTCCGCCGCGCGGAAGGCCATGGCCTTGAACGAGCGGCCGTCGTTGCCGCCCGCGATCATCCGCACGTGATCGGCGCCGACCACGTCGCACTTGATCAGCCGCACCGGGCCGACGGCGACGCGCGGACCGGGCCAGCCCATGCCGAAGGGACCAGCCGCTTCGAGCCGCTCGACGAGATCGGGCGTGAGGCCGCCGGGGGCAAGACTGAGATCGAGCAGCAGCGACTGGCTGAGCCGTGCGGCTGCGACATCGCGGGCAAGGCGTTCGTCAAGCCAGTCAGCCAGACGCTCCGCGCCGCCCGGAGCCACGGTGAGGCCGCAGGCCATGGCGTGGCCGCCGCCGGCGATGAGCAGGCCCGCCGCCTTCGCCGCAATGATCGCAGCACCGAGATCGACCCCCGGGATCGAGCGGCCCGAACCCTTGCCGTTGCCTTCCGAGTCGCCGTCCTCGGCAATCACCAGCGTGGGCCGTCCGGTCTTTTCCTTGATGCGGCCCGCCACGATGCCGATGACGCCGGGATGCCAGCCGGGTCCATGCACCACCACGACGCTGCGGTTGTGCTGCGCCTGGACTTGCGCCTCGGCCGCTTCCTGCACCGCCTGCTCGATCGCGCGGCGCTCGTCGTTGAGTTCGGAGAGGCGCGCGGCGATGGAGCGGGCCTCTTCGGCATCGGAGGTGGTCAGCAGCCGCACGCCGAGGCTCGAATCGCCGATGCGCCCCGCCGCGTTGATGCGCGGGCCGAGCGCGAAGCCAAGGTCGCTGCAGGTGGGGGCGCGGCTGAGGCGGCTGGCATCGATCAGCGCGGCGAGGCCGACATTGGCGCGGCGAGCCATGATCTTGAGGCCCTGCGCCACGAACGCGCGGTTCACGCCCTTGATCTGCGCGACATCGGCGACGGTGCCGAGCGCGACAAGGTCGAGCAGACCCATGAGGTCCGGCGCAGCGGAGGCGCCGACAAAGCCCCGCGCACGCAGTTCCCGGAGCGTCGCGACGGCGAGAAGGAAAGCGACGCCGACGGCCGCCATATGGCCGTGGCTTGCCGCCTCGTCGCTTTCATCGAGCCGGTTGGGATTGACCAGCGCGGTGGCGGCAGGAAGCTCCGGATTGCACTTGTGGTGGTCGACCACGATCACGTCGACGCCTTCCGCGCGCGCGGCGGACAGCGCGTCGTAGGCCATCGCGCCGCAATCGACGGTGACGATGAGCTGCGCCCCCTCGCGCGCCAGCTTGACGAGACCTTCGGCGGAGGGCCCATAGCCTTCGAGCAGGCGGTCCGGGATATAGGGCCGGGCCTGCACGCCGAGGCTCGCGAGGAAGCGGATGAGGAGCGCTGCGCTGGTGGCGCCGTCGACATCGTAGTCGCCGTAGACCGCGATGGCCTCGCCCTTGGTGATCGCATCGGCAAACCGCTGCGCCGCTGCATCCATGTCGTTGAAGATCGACGGATCGGGCAGGAAATCGCGCAAGGTGGGGCGGCGGTGGCGCTCCAGATCGTGGCGTTCCACCCCGCGCGCCATGAGCAGCTGGTCGACGAGGCTGTCGAGCTGACCGAAGCTGCCCGATGTGAGGTCCATGTTGCCGCCGCGCCAGCGCCAGGCGAGGCCGGACAGCGAACGGGTGATGGCGGTGACGGGGATCATGCGCAAGGCGCTAACCGATCGCGTCTGCGGGCGAAAGGGCAGGGTATGCGCTGCCCACAATCCCTTGCACCGCTGTGCGCAAGATCATCGCACCACCGCAGCGTGATTGACACAAGGGCAGTGGATATGGTCGCATCTGCAAAACAGAAATCCGGTCGCGCCATACAAACTGCTGAGAGAGGGGTTTGAGCTGATGACCAGGAACAGCATGCGTCTGATGATGGCCGCCGGTGCAGCGAGCGTGGCTCTCGTCGGGTTTGGTGTGGCGCAGACGGCGGCGCCGATCGCCCGCTACGAAATGCGCGCCGGGACGACATCGGGCCTCATGGGCGGCATGGCCGGCATGAAGGGCGGCGGCATGGGTGCCGCGATGAGCATGGCCTTCGGGGGCGGCAACCGTAACGCGCCGCAGCATGAGTTGTGGCTCGACCTCGGTTCGAGCCGCGCGCCTGCGGGCGGGGCGCCCAAGGCCGACCACTTCATGCCCGCCGGTGCCAAGCTCGGCCTCTCGGTGCCGCTGAAGACGCCGGTGAAGGTGCCCTCGGGTCCGGAGGAACCTGCGGAGAAGCGCGATTTCAAGCGGCCCAAGGGGCGGATTCTGATCTTCTGGGGCTGCGTTGAGCACGCGCCTGCCGGACAGCCGGTCATCATCGATTTCGCCAAGATCGCCGCCGGGCAGATGCCGCCGGGCCTGTGGACCAGCAATGTGCCGATGGAGCGCCGCGTTTCCTATGCCAGCAGCAAGACCTACGGGACGTGGCCGAACGATGAAAGCAAGGCCGCGGTCCGCACCGACAGCTCGCTGATCGGCGCGCACAAGGTGGCGGGCAACTACGCGCCGGAGATGAACTTCACGCTCACCAAGGACTTCATGGGCGCGCTGCGCACGTCCACGTTCGCGCAGCCGAGCGGGGCGACCTTGCTGCGCTGGAGCCCGGTGCCCGATGCGACCGGCTATCATGCCTCGCTGATGGGCGGGAAAATGGAAAAGGGCGGCGAGATGGGCGACATGGTCTGGTGGTCCTCCAGCATGACGCGCGAGTTCGGTGGCGGGCTTTCGGACTGGCTTTCACCCGCGACCGTGGCGAAGCTGGTGGCGGCGAAGACGGTGCTCGCGCCCGCAACGACGACATGCATGGTGCCCGCCGAAGTGAAGGCCGCCGCGCCGCAGTTCCAGATGGTCACGCTCTATGCCTATGGCCCGGAGGAAAGCTTCGTCTATCCGCCGCGCCCGGCCAATCCCAAGACGCCGTGGAGGCCCGAATGGACCGCCGATATCCGCCACCGCTCGATGACCGGCTTCCTGCTGGGGATGCCGGGGATGGATGAGGAAGCGGCAGCAGGTGGCCGCAACCAGGGCCAGCAAGCGCAACAGCAGCAGTGCCCGCAGAAGCCCAAGAAGCGTGGACTGGGCGGGCTGGGCGGCCTCATCGGCGGCGCGCTGGGCGGTGCGGTCGGCAGCGCCGGCGGCAACGGCGGGGACGGGTGCTGAGCCGCCTATGCTGCTGATCGTCTGGCACAGCCGCACCGGCGCGGCCCGCGCGATGGCCGAGGCCGCCCTGGAGGGGGCGGCCGAGGAGGGGGATGCTGCCATGCTCGCGGCGGACGATGCGACCCCCGAGCGGCTGCTTGCGGCCGGCGGATATCTCTTCGCGTGCCCGGAAAACCTTGGCACGATGAGCGGGGCGATGAAGGAGTTCTTCGATCGCTGCTACTATCCGCTGCTCGAACGGATCGAAGGTCGCCCCTTTGCCACAGCAATCGCTGCGGGATCGGATGGATCGGGGGCCGAGCGCCAGATCGAGCGGATCGTCACCGGCTGGCGGCTGCGCCGAATCGCCGAAGGGCTTGTCGTGAGCCTGAATGCCCAGACACCGCAAGCGATTCTGGCACCCAAGACAGTGTCATCGGCAGACCTGCAAAAGTGCCGCAATTTGGGACAGTCGTTTGGCGCCGGGCTGGCGATGGGCCTGTTCTAGGGTGCCGCGGCGTTGGAACCGACGGATTCCGTGCCAGTTTGACCGCACGGGACTCGACGACCGTCCAGCATTGGTGTCACTGATACAGCCACAGTGAGGGAGCATAACTGGTGGTGATCGAGCGTGCTGCAGGGCGTGAGCCCCTTGCCGCGCTGTTGTTCGGCGAGGAGGGGCGTCCGGCTGTCGATGCCGTGGCCGGCCTTGCTGTCGGCCCTGAGGGGTTCGAACTGCTCAATCCCGCGCAGGCCGTGCATGGCAATGCGGAACTCTTGCGTGACGGACTGACATTCGATCTGACCGGACTGGCACCCGGGCCGAACTGTCCGGTCCCGCCGGTGATCCACCGCGTGGCATTGCCGAGCGATTTCAGCTGCGACGCTCTGGATGCGGCGTGGTTCATGGTTGGCCCGCATCTGGCCGGGGCGGAAAGCCTGTTGCCGGTGCTGCGCGTGGCGGCGGCAATCCTGCGCCATCTGACCAGTCTGACGGGTCTGCAGGCCGTGGTGTGGCGTCCGGCGCGGATCGCGATGTCACCGGCTTGGTTCGCCGAAGCGGTCGGCGTCTGGCTTGCCGGCGGCCCATTCCCGGCGCTGGCCCTGACAGCCCTGGCGCGCAGCCAGAACGGCATCGAAAGCGAAGGACTGGCCTTCCTGACCGGGCAGGAGTTCATGCTCCACGCCGGCGCGGGTGGGCCAAGCCGGGAGCACAGCCGCATCGCCGTGCGCCTGACCGACTGGCTGGTCGCACATGGCCCGGTGGACAGCCCGCGCGAAGTGGTGCTCAGCGGAGTCGGTGCCGTCTGGATCGAGCCGGAGGGGCAAAACAGGCTTAACGTCCTGCCGCGCTAGGTAAAGCACGCTTGCAAGCGCCGATTAAAGCACATTTGCAAGGTTCCGATAAACGACGCTTGCAAGTGCTGCGTTAAGCTGGCCGCGCGAACATGGCGGCATGGTTCCTGCTGGACACATAGCCCGGGGACGCATCCCCTTCCGCTCGGTGAATGTACCGGGAAAGCCGGGCTATACGCCGGGCTTGCAGCGGCACCATTTGCTGCCGCGCGCCTTGCTTTACCGGCGCGCGTTCAGCCGGATGATCACCGCGCTGACGCCCGACCGGATCGGCTTTCACGACTTCCGCGCGAACGGCCTGCTGCTCCCTGCGACCGAGAGCGGCGCGCTCAGGATCGGCTTGCCGTTACATCGCGGACCGCACGGAACCTATTCGGAAATGGTTACCGAACGGGTCGGCCAGATCGAACTCGGGTGGAGCCGCACGCGCTGCTATGATCCCGAACTGGCCAGCATGGAGGCGCTGATGCGGCTCGACCTGCTGCAACGCGCGCTGCGCAGACGGCTGCTCAGCCCGCCCAAAGGCGAGGAGATCGAGCTCAACCGGCATGATCCGGCGACCGACTACAGCCATCTCGACCGCATGGCCGAGATGCTGTGGGAAGCGACGGAGAGCCGGCTTTAGAGCGGTTTCCACCCGTTCTGACCCACCACGATTGCCCTGAGCAGCCCCGAGGGGAGAAGCCGCCCGAAGGTCGGGCCGGCTGCCCGGCCGAGGGTGGCGACGCTGCCTCGGGGCTGCTCAGGGCAACCCTGAAGGGGCGGGCCCCTTTTGGCCCACTGCTGCGTCGGCAAAGCTTGAAATATTGACATATTCCTACGCTTCGCCTCCTTGCAGAGGGCCAGAATCGGCTCCGTCGTGGTGGGTCAGAACGGGTGGAAACCGCTCTAAAGGAAGGGCGCGCTGTCGGCGGTGAGACCGGCAGCGGCTTCGCGGTACTGCGCGGTGAGCGTGGCGACGCGTTCGGCCACCGTCTCGACCTTGTCGATCGCGCCGATGCCCTGGCCCGAACCCCAGATGTCCTTCCACGCCTTGGCTTCGGTGTTGCCGCCCGAGCCGAAGTTCATCTTGGAGGGATCGCTGACCGGCAGGTTGTCCGGATCGAGCCCGGCCTTGACGATGGAGCCCTTGAGGTAGTTGCCGTGCACGCCGGTGAAGAGGTTCGAATAGACGATGTCCTGCGCGCGGCTATCGACGATTTCCTGCTTGTAGCCTTCTGCCGCGCGGGCTTCGGCGGTCGCGATCCAGGCCGAGCCGATATAGGCGAAATCGGCACCGAGGGCCTGCGCGGCGAGGATGGAGCGGCCATGCGCGATGGCGCCGGAGAGCGCGACGAGTCCGTCGAACCACTGGCGGATTTCCTGCATCAAGGCGAAGGGCGAGAGCGCGCCGGCGTGGCCGCCTGCACCCGCGGCGACGGGAATGAGGCCGTCCGCGCCCTTTTCGATGGCCTTGCGGGCGAAGCGGTCGTTGATCACGTCGTGGAGCACGATGCCGCCCCAGCGATGCGCGGCCTCGTTGATATCCTCGCGCGCGCCGAGCGAGGTGATCAGCATCGGCACCTGCCACTTTTCGCAGAGCGCCATGTCCTCATCGAGGCGGTTGTTGGTCTTGTGGACGATCTGGTTGACCGCGAAGGGTGCAGCAGGGCTGTCCGGATGATCGCGATTGTGCGCGGCGAGCGTTTCGGTGATCTCGTGGAGCCATTCGTCGAGCTGGCTGATCGGCCGCGCATTGAGGCTGGGGAAACTGCCGACGATGCCTGCCTTGCACTGCGCGATGACGAGTTCGGGGCCGGAGATGATGAACAGCGGCGAGCCGATGACGGGGAGGCGCAGGTTCTTGAACAGCGGGGGAAGCGGCATCCTGAAAGCTCCGGTTTAAGCGGGCGGTTAAACCGGAGCTTTAGCAGGAGACGCGGCGCTGTCAAAGGTCAGCGCCGCTCCCTTAATGACTAGGCCGCGAGCACGTGCTCGATGCCGTAGAAGCGCGCGGCGTTGCCCGCGAACAGCGCATGCTTTTCGTCTGCCGAGGCGCCGTGGGCAAGGCGCTTGAAGGCGTTCCACAGGACCGGATAAGTCGCGCCCCAGCGGTCGACCGGGTAGTTGCTTTCGAACATGCCGCGCTCCGGCCCGAAGGCGTCGATGCAGGTCTCGATATAGGGGCGCCACATCGCCGCGAGCGTTTCGGAGCCGACACCGGCGGCGGGCCCCTGCTCGGGCATGGCGCAGAAGGCCATGGCGAGGCCGCCCAATTTGACCGAGACATTGGGGCACCTGGCGAGCTCGCGGATATGCCCTCGCCACACATCGAAGCGTTCGTGGAGCTTGCCCTTGTAACTGGCGACGCCGAGCGGGGTGCCGCAGTGATCGAGCACGATCGGTTGATCGGGGAAGGCGCGGGCGAGGCTGATGACATCGGGCAGCTGCGGCTCGAGCAGCCAGGCATCGAAGGTGAGGCCCAGCTTGCCGAGGTGCTTGAACCCGGCGCGGAAGGCATCGCTGGTGTAGAGCCCGGACGGCGCGTGGAACGGGGGGCCGAGCACTTCGGGATCGGCATCCCACGCGGCCTGGTGGCGGATGCCCTTGAAGCGCCCGTTTCCGGCTGCGATGAGAGCTTCGAGGACGGGCACCGTGCCGTCGCCCAAGGTCATGTCGGCATGGCCGATGATCCCGGCGCAGGGGCGGTAGTTGCCATAGAGCCCGCTGGCGCCCTGTGCGGCGACGCCGTTGACGAATTCGACCTCGCCGACCGGTTTCAGCGCCTGCTCGGCGCCGTTACGGTAGAACGCGCCGCATTCCATGAACACGGTGCCGATCACGTTATGGCCGCTGTGGGTATCGGCGTGGAGCGCGTCGAAGGTGTAGTAGGCCGCCGGAACCAGCGTCTCGATGAAGGGATGAAGCGGCTGGGGGAACGAGGCGACGAGCGGGCGCAGGTCCCACAAGTGGTGGTGGGGATCGATGATCGGCAGATCGGGATCGATGATCTCTTCAGACATGGCTCTCTCTCATGGTCGGCCTCTTGGCGGGCTCGCTCACGGAGTATGCAGATGGGCGGGGGAAAGGGAAGGGGGCGACCCATCACCTTCTCGTCATTGCTTCGCTGCGCTCGCAATGACGATGCTGGAGGGCCGGTGAGGTTGACACGGTTGACGCAGTCCAGAGCGAAATTGAGGTTTCCCGAGGTTTCGCCTCCATTGCACTGAATTTACGGCATTACTGGCCAAAATCCATCCAACATGCCGCCGGAATAACTGACGCACGTGTCTGTTATTCCGGTTGCGGTCACGCGGAGCCCGCCTCCCGGCCATGGTGGGGGCGGGAGGGGCAGTCTTGCACGGAACGACGGTTCAAAGAGCGAGGCGGATCATGCGCCCGGTGGGGGCTTGTAGGAAAGTGGTTTGTTACGGGAGCCGCTTGTCGTGCGCCGGACGGACCGATAGGCTCGCCAGATGAGCATGGACGAAGAGACCGGCCCACAAGGCATCGCCCGTGTCGAGGCGTTTTCGGACGGGGTGATCGCGATCATCATCACGATCATGGTGCTGGAACTGAAAGCGCCGGTGGAGGAAGGGTTGGGGGCGCTCGCGGCCTTGTGGCCGACCTTTCTCGCCTATGGGCTGTCCTATGCCTATGTCGCGATCTACTGGGTCAACCACCACCGCTTGTTCGGCCATGCCCGGCGGGTGAGCAACGGCTTGCTCTGGGCCAACATGGCGCTGCTGTTCACGCTGAGCCTGGTGCCTTTCGCGACGGCCTATCTCGGCGAGCATCACTTCGGCCGTGATGCGACGGTGATCTATCTTAGTGCGATGCTGCTTCCGGCGGTTTCCTACGGCCTGCTGCAAAGCGCGGTCATGCGCGATGAGGGCGATACGGCGGCAGCGCGGCGCTATCTCGTGGCTTCGCGGCGCAAGGGCCATGCAGCCAATGCGGTCTATCTGCTGGGCATGGCGCTCGCGTTCGTATCGCCGTGGCTCGGGATCGCCTGCGCAGGCCTGGTCGCGGTGTTCTGGTGCCTGCCGGCGAGCCGGCTGGATCATCTGTTTCTGAAGGGGAGCGGGTGAGCCCAAAGACGCTGCGCTTTGCCCCTCTCCCAACCCTCTCCCCTGAGCCGTAGGCCACCGAAGGTAATCGGAGAGCGCTTTATGGGGAGCCTGGCGCGGCGGTGGCTGGCTGCTCCGGACAATGTTTCGGGATGCAAGGGCGATGGCCCTTGCCCGCCGGAGGCTTGCTTGTTCGATTACCCCTCCGACCCCCC
>NZ_LJHZ01000098.1:0-11620 GCF_001296055.1 Novosphingobium sp. AAP93 | reverse complement strand
ACGAAAGGCCAAATCACCCGCTTGACCCTGCCCCCGCACTGGGGGACACATATCCACCCGGGTCAATTCTCGATGGAAATCCCGGGTCACTTCTCAGTGGCAATCAACAGTTCAAGAGCGCAGATGACAAGCGGAGGAATGGCTGGGCCGTGTTCTTCGCTGGAGAACGGCCCGCAGGCGTGTTCGGCAACTATCGCTTAGGGCTGCGTCAGACTTGGCGTGCCAACGGTGAATCCGGCCCTTTAACCTTGAGCGAACGGTCGGCTCTGCGCGCCAAGCGCAGGGAGGCTGAGGCGGAGCGCCAGCGGCTCGCTGCGGCGGCTTCTGACAAGGCCAGGGCGATCTTTGGCAGCGCTTCACCGGCCAGCGATACGCACCCCTACCTTTTAGAAAAGCACCTGCAGCCCTTCGGAATCCGTCAGAGGGGCCGTCAGCTCGTCATTCCCATGGTCGATGAAGACTACCACCTCTGGAACCTGCAGTTCATCACCGACGACGGCGACAAGCGCTTCCTTCCCAAGGGGCGTACGACGGGCGTTTTCTGGGCTCACCACCTGCGCTCTCTGAAGGGAGATCTGACGGAAGGACCGCTTGTCCTTGCCGAGGGCTATGGGACTGCTGCAGCATGCCACGAGGCCACCGGCTGGGCCGTAGTCGCCGCGATGTCGGTCGATAATCTCTCCGCTGTCGCGCACTCGATGCGCCGCCTCTCCGCCAGCCTGCCCATGATCATCGCAGCGGACTGGGACGGCGCTCCTGACGGCGGACGCGGAACCGAAACGGCGCGGCGTGTCGCTGCAGAGGTAAACGCGCGGCTGGCACTGCCCCTTCCTGCTGATCAGCCGACGATCGAGAAGCTGGACTTCGCCGACCTGTCGCGCGCGGACGCCGCCACCATCCTTCACAACGCCCTGCCTTCCTGAGGACACCCATGAACCACGACAACGACAATGGTCCTGCTGACCTTGCTTCTTGTGCCCCTGAGGTGGTGCAGGACGCTTTGACGTCCCAGCGCGCTATTCGGGCCAAGAGCTACAGGTGGCCGGATCCTTCGACCCTGCCGCGCCGCCAGTGGATGCTTGGCGAGTGGCTCCTCGCTGGCGAGGTCACGGCGATCATTGCTCCGGGGGGTACTGGCAAGTCGACCCTCTCCACCGCAATCGCCCTCTCACTCGCTAGCGGTAAGGCGCTCATTGGCCAGAAGCCCAAGGCAGCAAAGGGCGTTTGGGTCTATAACCTTGAGGATAGTCAGGAAGAGATGGAGAAGCAGGTCGTCGCCGCCTGCATTCATCACGGCATTGGGCGCTCAGAATGCGAGGACCGCCTTTATCTGAACTCAGGGCTCGACATGCCGATCTGTGTCGCCGTCGACGATGATGGAAAGCCGCATCTTAAGGAGGATGTGTTTCTCCAGCTTGAGGCGACCATCCGCGAGAATGACATTGGCGCAGTCATCATCGACCCGCTCATCAGCAGCCATCGCGTGAGCGAGGCATCGAACGAAGCCATCGATCTTATGGTCAAGCGTTGGAAGCGGCTGGCATATCAGACCGGCTGCGCGGTCGTTCTCGTTCACCACACCAAGAAGCTTGGTGGCCGGGAGGCAACCGCAGAGGATGGGCGTGGTGCAGTTGCACTGCGCGATGCCGCTCGCGTTGTACTCGTCTTGAACAAGTTGAGTGCGAACGAAGCAAGCGAGGTCGGCATTGATGCCACGGAGCGCCGCTCGATCGTCAAGGTCGAAATGGGCAAGGCTAGTCGGTCCCCCGGCACTGCCGACACTTGGATCAAGCTTGTCGGTGAAGAGATCGGCAACGGCGATGCCGATGAAGCTTCTGACAACGTTGCTGTTGCAGTTGCATTCGAAAAGCCCGCCGCGTTCGATCCTGTCACCGATGACGATCTCTATTTGGTCTTGCAGCGCCTCAGCGAAAAGCATTGGCGCAAGGACGCACAGTCGCCCGACTGGATTGGACACCTCATCGCTGACGTCGTGGGGCTGAATGTCGGCAAGGATGCAAGGAGGATCAAGCGGATCCTGCAGACTTGGCTCGCAACTGGTGTACTTGCGGTTGAATATCGCGATTTTGGGAAGTCGCGTCCTTCGCCCTGTATCACTGCTGGCAAGCCGTTCGCCTACACCGAGCTTTCCCGTGGCGGACAGAAGCGGCTCGCCGAGAGGTGCTAATCTGGTAACGCGACCGAACCACACGGAACCATCTCCACCACCCCACCCCTTTATAGGGGTGGGAAGGTGGTGGTGGTGGTTTAACCGCGAGTTGAGCGCCCTCTCTTCTTCGTCTGCGGAAACTGCAGGACCTCCGCCCCACTGCGAAGCGCATCAAGGTAGTCGGCCCACCATTGGGCCATTTCGACACGTTCCTGCCAGTGCGCTCCACGATGATAGGCGGCCCGAATGGAGTCCTTGTCCTTGTGGGCCAACGCGCGCTCGATCGCGTCGGGCGACCACTTGCCCGACTCGTTCAAGAGTGTGCTTGCCACCGCGCGGAAGCCATGCGCGGTCATTTCATCCTTCGTGAAGCCCAGCCTCCGCAGTGCGGCGTTCATGGTATTCTCGGAAATCGGCTTCAACGGTGTTCGAATCGACGGGAAGACGTAGCGACCATCGCCCGTTATCGCCTGCATGTACTTGAAAAGCGCCACCGCCTGCCGTGACAGCGGCACAACATGTTCCTGCCTGCCCTTCATGCGAGCTGCAGGGATACGCCAGACGGCAGCATCCAGATCGATTTCAGCCCACTCGGCCCTTTGAAGTTCGCCCGGGCGGACGAACACGTAGGGCAGCAACTGCAATGCCGTGCGGGTCGTCGGTAGCCCCTGTCCCTCGTATTCATCGATCGCCCGCAGAAGCTCTCCAACGCGCCTCGGCTCGAGGATGGCCGCGTGATGCTTTGGCTTGCGCTTCGCCAAAGCTCCTCGCAGATCGCGTGTCGGGTCCGAGGTGGCGAGTTGATTGGCGATCGCGAAGCGGAAGACCCCGCCGATGAACTGGAGCGTGCGGTGAGCTTTCTCGTCGTTCTTGGCAGCCTCGAACGGGCGTACAGCCGCCAAGACGTCGAACGGCTGGATCTCGGTGATGGGGCGATGGCCAAGGGACTTCTGCAGTAGCCGAATGAACCAACGGCGCTTCACGATCGTATTGGCGGCGAGCCCGTCTCGCTCGTTCTTGGCGACGTAGGCTTCCGCCACAGATGCGAAGGTGTTTGCCGCGCTGACCCGAGACGCCAGCACATCTCGACGCTTCTGTTCAGCCGGATCGATGCCATTGGCCAATTGCCGCCGGGCCTCGTCGCGACGCTCACGTGCGTCCTTCAAGCTCACCTCGGGATAGGTGCCCAAGCCCAGCTTCTTCTCTACTCGCTTCGGGTTACCATCAGAATCGCGGCCATCGACCCTATACTTCATCCTCCAAAGCATCCCGCCAGACGGCTGCACCAGCAAAAACAGGCCCTTCTCATCGGCCAGCTTGTAGGGTTTCGCTTTGGGCTTCGCGTTGCGGATTGTCGTGATCGAAAGTGCCATTGGGGGCCACGCCTTTCAGCAGTTGCAATATGGCCCCCACCATGGCCCCCAGAAAAACCGATCATCGACGAGGTTCGGCGGGCTTTGGCGACTAGGCCAGCCCAATAAATGGCAGATTTCCGGGGTTTCTGCAACCTTTGGCGATGTTCGGCGATGCAGGAAATGGTGCCGCTTAGGTGATTCGAACACCTGACCCCATCATTACGAATGATGTGCTCTACCGACTGAGCTAAAGCGGCTTGCCTTGAGGGCAGGCGCGCGCTTTAGCCAGAGGGGCGGCGATAGGCAATGGCATTTGTGCATTCCGGTAGGTTCGGTTTTCTACCGCCATGCCCTCGGGCAAACGGAACGGATAAAGCTCCTGCACCACCCACTGCGATGCGGCTTGACCGGACAGGTCGCGAAGAGTTTGCCGACGTTTGGACGACCGGTGCGGATGCTCTTTGGGCCAACCGGCGAACACGGCGGCCGCTCTCCGGGCCGTGCCTGACGTGTCTCAGGGCCGGACTGCCAGCCGAAGCGCCGTGCGCACCACGAAACCCATCGCGAGCATGCCGAAGCTGATCAGGCAGCCCGACCAGCCGACATAGACCACACTACTGTAAAGCACGCCCGCGCAGGCGGCGGCGAAGATCAGCGGCAGGACCGGGTAGAGCGGAACCTTGTAGGGGCGCTCCACGTCGGGCTGGCGGCGGCGCAGGATGACGACGGCGAGACCGCTCATCGTGAGGAACAGCCAGTAGATCGGCGAAAGGTAATCGACCATCGTCGCGAATCCGCGGCCCGAAGCGGCGCCCCACGCGATCAGCGCGAGTTCCACCGCCGTCTGCACGAGTATCGCCGCGCGCGGCACGCCCTTGCTCTGGTCCCATTGCGCGAGGGCGGCAAGGGCGGGTTCGTCTTCTGCTGCGGTGTAGAGCGTGCGTCCACCGACGATGATCAGCGCGTTGAGCACCGAAAACGCGGCGATGGCGACGCAGACCACGATCGCCGTCTCGCCCGCGGGTCCGAACGCGCGGGCCATCAGCGCGGCGGCGGGCGCTTCGCTGCTGGCAAGTCCCGCCATGCCGAGGCCGCGCACGTAAGCCCAGTTGGCGATCATGTAGAGCGCGGTGATCAGCACCATGCCGCCGAAAAGGGCGCGCGTCATGTCGCGCGGGGAGCGTACTTCGGCGGAGAGCGTGGAGGCATCGTTGAAGCCGCCATAGGCCAGCATGATGAACACCATCGATTGCCCGAAGGCGGCGAGAGAGACGGGGGGCATCGCGGCCGTCGCCACCTGTTGCGGGGCGATCGCCTGCCAGGCCAGCCACAGCGCCGCACCGCCGAGCGCCAGCAGCGCCGCGACATCCATCGCCACCATCGCGATCTGTGCGCGCGTTCCCGTCTGCACGCCGCGCAAGTTGAGCGCAGTGAGCAGGATCACCATGCCGCCCGCCACAAGCGCGCGGGTCAGTGTCCCCATCGGCACCAGCTCGGCGAGGTAGTCGATTCCGACGAATGCCAGCAGCGCGCCCGATGCGGAGAAGATCACCGCAAAGCGCGACCAGGCGAACAGCCATGCCGCATCGCCGCCGAACGCCTCGCGCAGGAAGCGGTAGTCGCCGCCGGTGTCGGGATAGGCTGCAGAAAGCTCGGCATAACAAAGCGCACCGATCAGCGCGAAGACGCCGCCCAGCGCCCAGGCCAGCATCAGCGCACCTTCGCCGCCGAGGCTCTGCGCGACCAGCTGCGGCGTGCGGAAGATCCCGGCGCCGATCACCATTCCCATGACGACCGCGGCGGCGGCAGTGGTGCTCAGCACGCGCTTGGGCTGGTGGTGCGGCGGGAGTTCGGGTGCGGAGTTCATCGAGGGGTAAAGCTAACCGGTTTCCGGGGCGAGGGAAGGTCAGTTGGCGGATTTGACGGTGATGGATTGGCGCAGCACGCTCGACTTGCCGCCAAGCGTGAGCGTGACCGGCCCTTCGAGCCTGATCTTCAGTGCGGCGGCCTGCTGCGGATCGAGCTCGAGACGGTATTCGCCTGCGGGAAGGCGCTCGAACAGGAAGAAGCCGTCGGATTCGCTGCGTGCCCTTGCCGCCAGGCTGCCATCGCGGCGGAGCAGGCGCAGCTGCAGGCGCGAGACGGCGCGGGTGCCGGTGGCGGCGCGGAAGTAGGCGGTGCCTTCGATGTCGCTCAAGGTCACGATCGGAAAATCGCTGGTGTGGATGCGGCCCGGGCGCGGCACGATCTCGATCCCCGGCCGCGCTGGGGCCAGCGCGATATCGGGCATGGAATCGCTGTCCACCCGCAGCGACGCGCGCGCGCCGTCACCAAGTCCGGGGATCAGCGCGCGGCCCTTTGCATCGGTGCGGCTTTCGTGCGTGCCGGAAAGGAACGTGACGCCGGCCACGGGGCCTTCGTCCGGATCGCGCACGCCGTTTGCGTTGGCGTCGGCAAAGGCGGTCACCGCCGCTGCGCCGCCGCTGGTCAGGCCCGGGCGGGCTAGGAATGCGTGGCCGGAGAGTGGATTGCGCCCGAAGCTGAAGCCCACCCGCAGCGCGACCGAGAAGTTACGCCGGGGGAAGCCGTAGGCCCCGTCGAACGCCACGTTGACCGGACCGACCCGGCGGATCGCGGAGAGGCCGAGCGTCGTCTGGTTGTCGGTCAGCGTGTGCGTCACGCCGCCGCGCAGCAGCATGTTCTCCCCGAAGCGCCGGTCGGCTTCGAGCGTAACGGTCTGCAGCTTGGGTGTGGGCAGAATGGCATAGCCGAGTCCGGCCCTGTAGCGCATTTTCGAACCCGACAGCGTGGCCAGATCGAAGTTGCCAAGCAGGCGGCTGGTCGCGGGCGTGGTCGTTGCGCTCACGCGGTTGTAGTCGAACGTATTGGACAGCAGCACGCCGCCCAGCGGAAGCGTCGCGCGAAGCGCTGCGTCGGTCTGCCGGCGGCCGTCAGCAAATTCGATGCGGCGCAACTGCCCGGTGATCGGCAGGACGCGCGTATTGAGGCCGGAGCCGAAACGCAGTGTGGTGTTGAGGTTGAATTCGCTTGCCCGGCGCAGCGGATCGGCGGTGAACGCCCGCACTTCGTCGATTGCGCCGCCGCTGTATTCGGCGTGGTTCACGCTGTAGTTGAACCCGAAAAGCTTGCCGCCGAAGCCCACTTCGACCGTGCTGCCCCCGCCGTCCTGCAGGCCCAGGTCGAGCCGCAGCGCGGTCGCACCGATGCCGCTTCTGAGGCCGGTGGTCGCCAGCCAGTGATGCTTGCCGCCGCTGTCCCACCATGCCGCGCCCAGCGTTGCGGTGACCGCGCGAGAGATGCCGTAGCCCAGCTCCGCCGTCGCGCGCCAGGCGCCGAAATCGGGCGCAGGGCTGAAACGCGGGCTGCGCACGCCGAACAGGTTCATGTCCTTCTGCGCGGCCGCCAGGCTGTAGACGAACTGGCCGGGCGCGAGGCGGCCATCGCCGACACTGATCTGGCGCACCACTTCGCGGCGCTGGCCCTGCGGCCCGTAGAACACGAGCCGGAACACGTTGAGCCCGAAATCGACCGGCACTTGGAGGAAGGCATATTGGCCGTTCACGGGCGTCCGGGTCGATCCGATCAGCGTGTTGTTGCGATAGAGCTCGACTTCGTAGCCATCGAGCAGATCGCCGCGCAGATCGACGGAGTCGAAGATCGAGGCCTGTTCGAGCGGTGCATTGGTGACGAAGGCGCCGCGCCCGGTTACACCGCGCAGGCCCACGGGGAGCGCGCCGGTGGCGACATCGCCGAGCTGGAATTCGGTGGCCTTGAGGGGCCCGAGCAGATCGCCGTCGGGATCGCGCCGGCCCAGTTCGAGGCGTGCGGCGGTAAGCCCGTCGCGGCTCGAGACGCTGGCAAAGGCCCGCGCGGTCATGAAGGCGAGATCGCCGGCGAGGCGCACATCCGCCTCCACCCGCGCGCCGAGATCGTCGTCGGTGAGCGCGCGCAATTCGGTCTCGCCCACCGGAACCGAGAGCGCGCGCCACGGCGTTTCCTCACGCGGGAAACGTGCCGGGGCCTCCTTGCCGGTGCGCGATGCCAGCCGTTCGCGGTCTGCTTCGCGGGCAAGCCGCTCCTCGAAGGGGAAGGGCTCGCGGGTCTTCACTGCTATCGTCTGGGCGCGCAGATCGACCTTGAGATCGAGTGGAAACAAGTCGGAAAAGCGCTCCGCCTTGAGGTATAGTTCGCCCTCGAACGCCACTGCGTCGCCCCTGCCGAGCGGGACCGGCTTGCCTGCCACCACCAGCGTCCCGTCGCGCAAGTTGAGCGTCACGGTGCGCTTTTCGTTGAGGAACCAGCCGTTGGCGTAGTGGCCGTCATCGCTCACCGCGATGGGCAGATCGAGGAAGCGGGTCATCGCCCCAAGCGGCAGATAGACCCCTTGGCGCAGGCCATAGGCGACGATCGTGTCGCTCATCTCGCCCTGCGCGGTCTCGATCTGGAGGATGAGCTCGTCGTCCTCGCTGATCACCGGCGCCTTTGTCGCCGCGCCGAGTCCAGCCTGATCGGTGACATTGGCGCGCAGCGGCGAGGCGGTAAGCGCAGGCTTTGGCGCTGCGGCGGGCGTGCCAAAGGCAGGCTGGGGCAGCGCGCGGCGGCTTTCGGCAAATCTGGGCGCAGCGAGTTTGGGCGAAGGTGCCGGGGCAGGCATGGCGGTGGTCGCCACGGTGGTCAGCGGCAGCGTGGCCGGTGCATAGGCAAGGCGCGTGGGAGATGACGTCGGCGTGGGTGGTGGGGGCTGGGCGGATCGGGCAGCCGGAGGCTCCGCCGCACCAAACGCGGGGCTCGGCAGCGCCTCGGCTAGTTTCACCGGTGGCGGAGGCGGCGTAACCGGTGTGGGGGGCGCAGCCAGCTCTGGTGCAGGCTGCTTGGGCGGCGATGCTGGAGCAACCGCTGCTGCCGCTGGTGGCGCCACACTGACCAGGGCGGTTGCAGGCGGACTCGGGGCTTCAGGCGAGCGTTCGGAAGCCACGGTTGCCAAGTTTGTCGTCGTGGCGACCGCCTCTTGCCGCAAGACAGGTGCCGTCGCCACTTCTTGCGGCTCAGCTGCCTTGGCGGGTGCGACTTTGGCGGGCGAAGAGAGCGCCGTGGTTGGCAGAGGCGGCGTGACGACGGGCTGACGGGATGTGGTTACCGCATCTGGCTGCGCCACAGGCGGCGCCGGGGCTGCTGCCGCAGGAGGCCCGAAACTCGGTGCAGGCAGCGGATCGTTTGCGGCCAGCGCAGCAGGCCGCGGCGGTTCAGGCGGCGGCGAAACGGCTTCCGCAACCCTTGGCACGAGGGACGTTGCCGCCTCTGGCTTGACCACTGGCACGGTTGATGGCGCGGGTTCCGGCACAATCGGCTCGCGGAACTCCGGCGAAAGCACACCGGCACTTTCAGGCAGCGGCAAGGCTTTGGCCAGCTTGGGCGAGGGCAGTCGAGCTTCCGCAGGCTTTATGCGCTCGCGCTTCGCACCGGTCTTCCGTCCGGGCTTGGCCTCAACCAGCTTGGTCTCGGCCGCAGCAAAGCGCGGCTCCGGCAGCTTTTCCGCCCGCTGCGCCTTCTTCGCTTCGCGCACCGGATCGGGGGCAGGGCCCTCCGGCGCCGTCAGTTCACGGCGCGCCGCATCGCCCGCGAGCGCGAGGGTGGCGCCCAGCACGACCCGCAGCGACGTGGAGGATCCGCGATCGTCCCCCCCGCGCTGCTTCACGGCACGATGAATTCCTGCCGCGCGAGCACTTTGCCGGGTGACATGTCGTCATCGACATAGCTCACTGTCCAGCGCGTGCCTTTGGCGAGGAAGCGCGGCTCGGTTGCCGGATCGATCAGGACTTGCACGGCGCGCTCGGCAATCTCGGTGTAGACGCCGATGCCCTTGATCTCCGCTACCGGCTTCTTGGCGCCGGGTGCGGTGATCGTGATATCGCCGAAGGCCGAGCGCGTGCCCTCGCGCGTGATGGTGAGCGCAAGCGCGGTCGGGCCACCCGGCTGGGTGTTCAGTCTCAGGTCCTTGAGGCCCGCGTTGAGTGTCGTTTCGCCCACGCGCACGATCACCGGGATCGAGATGCCGAAGCGCGGCACGATGCGCACGCCGATGCCGTTGTTGGTTTCCGCCCCTGCCGCCTCGTCGATGCTGGTACCGCCGGTTTCGGGCGGAACCGAAACGACGGTGAAATGCGAGCGGTACTCGCCGGGCGGCAGCTCGGGCGGGACCCGCGCCATGATCCGCACCATCTGCGCCTCGCTGGCGGGCAGCGCGACATGACGCGGCGACCAGCGCAGGAAGCCGCTGGCGG
The DNA here is from genome assembly GCF_001296055.1 of Novosphingobium sp. AAP93. Taxonomy (NCBI): domain Bacteria; kingdom Pseudomonadati; phylum Pseudomonadota; class Alphaproteobacteria; order Sphingomonadales; family Sphingomonadaceae; genus Novosphingobium; species Novosphingobium sp. AAP93. The sequence goes on along the minus strand of NZ_LJHZ01000098.1, from coordinate 1,793 downwards.
TGTGGACGGCATCGCGCGCGGCGGCGTCCTGCACCGAGGCGAGCTCGACCAGCCGCCCGTCGCGCTGCATCGCCATGTCGCTGACGGTGATCTCATACTCGCCCGCCGCCGCAGCGCGGTTGTAGAGCCCGACGCTGGCGATGCGCGTGCGCTCGTCGATCACCACGCGCTTCGGAAACAGGTTGATATCGCCCATGCCGCCAACCGCGCCGGCCGGCAGAGCCGCGGGAGCAGGAGGGGCGTCAGGTGCGTCCTCAGCCTGGCCCGCGGCTTGGGCCAAGGCATCGGCAGGCATCGTCAATGCTAGGCTGAGGGCGAGGGCGGCTGGCGTCAGCTGTGCCGCAAGGCCGCGATGTCCGAAGATAAACAAGAGGTACGTCCCGGGTCAGCGAAATAGGTTAATGCCCTTATGGGGAATCCCTGATTCGCTGGCAATCGCGGACTACTGATAAGTCACAGTTACGGCATAGGTGCCGGTGTAGGTGCCGGTCGTCTGGTTCGCGCCCACGTTGAGCGTGGCGCCGACCGATAGCGCGAAGGACCGCGACGCGCTGAAGACGGTGCCGGGCGTCCAGTTGCTGCGCAGCGCGCTGAGACGCATGTTGCGCGTGCCCTGCCGCAGGATCACGACCGTGGGCAGATCCACGCTGAAGGCCCGGCCCGCTTCACCCACGACCGCAAAAGTGCCGGGGCCACGCCGGGTGGTCTGCGCGATGGCGGTGCCGGTGAGGACGCCGCCGGTGGTGGTGATCGCGCCTGCGGGCGAAAGGACCACAGTGCCCGCAGCGGTCGGCCGCGTGATCTGCCCGAACGACAGGGCATCGATCGGCGCTATGGTCAACGGCGTGAGGATGACCGCCTGCGCCGCGCCGCTCACGGTGGAGCTGCTCGGGGCTGCGAACGCAGTTCCGGCAAGGGAAGCCATGGCGCAGACCATGGCCGCCATTCCGGACAGGAATCGCGAGGCGGGTAACATCGAGGTTTTCCGTGTAACGAGAGGGCTCTGGCCGGGGGCTGCCGCTGCGGCACGCCCCCGGCAGGCTCAGGTCGATCAGTTGTACGTAACGGTCGCGTTGTACGAACCGGTATAGGCACCGGCCGGTTCGCTGCCGAGCACGGTCAGCGTGCCGCCGACGGTGAAGGTGGCGGAGCCGCCGGTCAGCGTGCCGGCCACGGCCGAGGGCGTGGTGGTGAAGCTCATGGTGGTGCTGCTCACCGGGTCGGTAACAATGCCCGAAGCGGTCGAGATCGAGAACGCACGGCCCGCATCGCCGGTCACGCCGAAAGCGTCCGCCGCATTGGTCGAACCCGGGACGAAGGCGACGTCGCCGCCGACCGTGCCGACGCCGGCGGCCGAGACGGTGATCGAACCACCCGTGCCGGTGGTGAAGCGGCCGAAGCCGAGCGCGGCGCCCGGGGTGTGGGTCAGCACGATGGGCTCGACGATGGTGGCGGTGGCAGTGCCGTTGGCGCTCGAGGTGTTGCCCGAAGCGGCGAAGGCAGGGGTGGCGGAAACGAGCGCGATGGCCGAGGCGAGAATGATCTTCTTCACGTGTAAGCTCCCGAAAGAAGGCCGTGGCGCCTCCCCCCGTGGGCTGCGACACGTCCGATAAACTGCGGTACTGCGAACTCGGGCTGGATCGCCGTTATTCGGTACGTAGTCGTACGTATTCGGGGCCAGTTAATGGGTGGTTATTCGCATTTTTACTTAAAAAGTGTCTCATAATGGGAATATAAACTAGGGTCAGGACTCATTGATCAGAGCCAGAAGCAGAACGTTGCGGCGATGGTGA
>NZ_LJHZ01000097.1:0-1043 GCF_001296055.1 Novosphingobium sp. AAP93 | reverse complement strand
ATCAATTCTGGAGCAACGATTGCTGTTACCACTATGGCAATGATACCAAGCAGGATCGCCCCAAACCCACCACATGCCGGATCCTTCGGCGGCGCCACGGCGGTCGGCGCCGTATCGCCGATGGCTTCGTTGGGATCATAAACGCGGTAGGTGCTGGTGTTGTTGTGGCTGTTGTGGACCTTGTTCGGCAGGATCAGCGATTGCCCCGTGACGAGCGTCTCCGTGCCATCAAGCCCGTTGGCGTCCGCAATCAGGTACCAGAAGCTGGCATCGCCCCACACTGCCTGCGCGATGGAAGAGAGCGTATCGCCGCCTTGCACCACATAGCGGCTTGAGGTCGAGGCGTAATTCAGACCGTTGATCGGATCATAGCTCTGATCAAAGTCCGCATAGCTGGTGCCGTAGACCGAGCCTCCTCGGAATGCGCCGGTGTTCGCCGCCGCGGTTGCGGTGTGCTGGGCGATCGACGTCACATAATCGACATCGCTGGTCCCGTTGTTCGAGATGTCACCCACGCCCATGCCATTGAAGTAATAATGGATCTCCTTCGGATCGCCGGTGTAGGTCGGATCGGCAGCGCCGTTCAGGTTCGTCGGTGTTCTGTTGTCATCCTCGTCGCGGATAAGAATCTGGCCATTCACATCCGTGACAAAGCTGATCGTGCGCGGACGGCCATCCTGGACGTAGACCGATTTCAGATGCCCGCTCTGATCGTAATTGAAGGAAGAGGTGTTGTGCGTCGAGCCGGAATCGTAGTTCGTGAGCGACTGCATTGCCCCGCCCCACCAGACGAGCGTGTTGGTGGTGGTGCTACCGGTCTGCGAGGTGCCGTTCTTGGTCACGGCTGTGGAAGATAGCGTAACGGCGCCGCCCATGTAAGTGCCGCCGCTGGTCACGCCTTTGCCGGTTGCATCAGCGTTGTAGTAATAGGTCGTGGTATTGACGAAGGTGTCGGTACCTTGCAGCGAGGTCACCGTGTCCGAGGTCACTAGGGTCAGGACTCATTGATCAGAGCCAGAAGCAGAACGTTGCGGCGATGGTGA
>NZ_LJHZ01000096.1:0-137159 GCF_001296055.1 Novosphingobium sp. AAP93 | reverse complement strand
CCGGAATACACCATCGCCTACACCGGAAATTACACCACGAGCGCGGACGCTAGCTGGCTTCGCGCCACGGCATCCCGTTGAGGATTTGATCGATGCAGGGCCCCAATACGTCCTTCCAGTGCCCTGACCTCCGCCGGGTGAGAGCAACTAGGATCGCCTGCTTGTTTGCGAAGTACTTGTAGAGCGTTGCGATGTTGACGCCAGCGACTTCGGCGATGTGATTTGTTGTGAGGGCCTCGTATCCCCTCGCTTCAAGTACCTCGGCAGCGGCGTCGATGATCCGATCGACTGTGGACTTGCCCTTTCGGCCCACCGGGGCATTTCGTAGGTCGCCATCTGCTCCATGCATCATTTGGTCTTTCGCCATAAATTTATGCAAACCGGCAATGCACACCAACCAGTCTCCGCCCAAGAGAAGGCCGACTGCGGGCAAGATTGCCGTGCGAAACGGTATCGTGCAACCGGATTGTTGCGAGCTGGTGGTTTCACTTGCGCCTTGACGCTCTAGTCTGGACATAGGTCTGCTCGACCCGCGTAAAATGCAGGACTACGGTGACAGCACAGGGTAGCAGTGACAGGTGCAACAACCCCCAGAAGCGCGGGATGCAAGGGCAATGGCCCTTGCCCGCCGGAGGCTCTTCTCTTCCACCGCCTGAAACCCCTCCATCATCAGCTGCGCCGATGCCACCTCCCCATTTGTGCTCCGCAAAAATGGGGAGGACCGCAGGCAATAAATAACAGACGCGTCTGTTATTTATAAAGCGCTGTCCTACAGGCAGGCACCTGCGGTATGTTCTGCAAATGTTCGCGTCAGTACCCCGGATTTCCCACGATTTCGCCGCCTCCGCGCAAGGCCGGAAGGGCTCCGCCGGGGCGGCTGAGTTTTCGCTCTGGACTGTGTCAACCGTGTCAACTTGCTGGCGTGATCACCCCGAAGAGGTCATGCGCGTCGGCGTCCTCGACCAGCACCTCAGCGAAGTCTCCCGCCTTCAGGTCCACCGGCACGTTGCGCAGGTAGACGGCGCCGTCGATCTCGGGCGCGTCGGCCTGGCTGCGGGCGGTGGCGCCAATGTCGCCGTCTTCGTCGGGTTCGCCCACTTCGTCGATGATCACGCGGACGGTGCGGCCCACTTTGGCGGCGAGCTTGGCGGCGCTGATGGCTTCGGTCTTCGCCATGATCCGGGCGTAGCGTTCTTCCTTGACCTCTTCCGGCACGGGGTCGGGCAGGTCGTTGGCGGCGGCGCCGGCGACGGGTTCGAAGCGGAAGGCGCCGACGCGGTCGAGCTGGGCTTCGTCGAGCCAGTCGAGGAGGTACTGGAAATCGGCCTCGGTCTCGCCGGGGAAGCCGACGACGAAGCTGGAGCGGACGGCGATGTCCGGGCAGATTTCGCGCCAGGCTTTCAGGCGCTCGAGCACCTTGGCCTCGTTGGCGGGGCGCTTCATGGCGCGCAGCACATTGGGGCTGGCGTGCTGGAACGGGATGTCGAGGTAGGGGGTGAGCAACCCTTCGGCCATCAGCGGGATGACGGCATCGACGTGGGGATAGGGGTAGACGTAATGGAGGCGCACCCACGGCGTGTGGCCGTCAGGCGTGCGCAGCTGGCCGAGTTCGCGGGCGAGGTCGGTCATATGGGTGCGGACCTCACGTCCTTTCCACTGCCGCGTTTCGTGGCGGACGTCCACGCCGTAGGCCGAGGTGTCCTGGCTGATGACGAGGAGTTCGCGGGTGCCGGCGGCGACCAGCTTTTCGGCCTCGCGCAGCACCGCATCGATGCGGCGGCTGGCGAGTTTGCCGCGCAGGCTCGGGATGATGCAGAAGGCGCAGGCGTGGTTGCAGCCTTCGGAAATCTTGAGGTAGCTGTAGTGCCGCGGGGTGAGCTTCACGTCGCCCGGATCGGCCTGCGGGATGAGGTCCACGTAGGGGCTGATCGAGGGCGGCGCGGCTTCGTGGACGGCCTCGACCACGGCTTCGTACTGGTGCGCGCCCGTCACGGCGAGGACGCTGGGGAACTTGGCGCGGATCACTTCGGCTTCGTTGCCCATGCACCCCGTCACGATCACGCGGCCGTTCTCGGCGATGGCTTCACCGATCGCGGCAAGGCTTTCCTCCTTGGCGCTGTCGAGAAACCCGCAGGTGTTGACGAGGACCACGTCGGCCCCGGCATAGTTCGCGCTCATGGCATAGCCATCGGCGCGCAGGCGGGTGAGGATGCGCTCGCTGTCGACGAGCGCCTTGGGGCAGCCGAGGCTGACCATGCCGACTTTGGGGGCGTCCGGAAGAATGATGGGTGTCGTGGCCATGGCGGGGGCGCTTACACGCAATTGGCCGGGCCGTCACCACGCGCTATGGGGCGGGCATGATCATTCGCATCACCAAGGGCAGCGGCGAGGACCATATCGCCATTGAGCGCTCGGATGGCACGCGGGTGGAGACGCGGTTTCCGTGGAAGGGGCCGGTGCCGCATGACGCGGTCCACGTGATCGTGGAGCGCGAGCTTGGTCTTGTGCGCGGGTTCTGGGGACTGGTGGCAGAAGGTCGGCACCCTCAGGAAATCCAGGCGCTGGCCAAGGCTGGCGGGCATGCCAGTGCGAGCCGCGCGGATGTGCCCGATGCGGGAATCATCGAACTGCTGCAGGCCGAACGGCTGGTCGAATGCTATGAGGCGCTTCTGTGGGGCGGCGGCGGGACGCTCGCGGATGTGCTGGCGATGGCGGGGCCCTCTTGCGCTTCAAGCCATGTGGTGTGCCCGATCATCAGTGCGGTACAGCACGACGCGATTGTCGACGCCGTTGCGGCGCTGGCCGTGGAGTGGCGCGTGGCACCGCGGGGCCATGTGCGGGAATGGGCTTGGCCATGATGGAAAGGTGTTTGGCATGGGTCCGGTGAACTGGCTGGCGGTGATCGTGGCGGCACTCGCGGCGCTGGCGTTTGGCGCGGGTGCTCAGGGCGCAGCGGCGCGGCGGCCTGCGCAGCTGGTGCTGGCAGGCGCGCTGCTGCTGCTGACGGCGGCGATGATGGGGCACATGTTCGCCCGGGTCGGCGCGGCGACGCTTGACGTGAAGCCGTGGCTCTACTTCATGATGTCCGGTGGGCTGGCGCTGGCCTTCGTCGCGCCTGCGCTGGCGATCGGGGAGGCGCGGGCCGGGGCATCGGCGGGGACGGTGATCCGCGGCGCGGCGTTCTGGATCGCCAGCTACCTGCTGATGGGCGTGGTGTTCTGGGCGTTTAAAGCCTGATTGGCAGATAGAGCGCCGGGTTTCGCGGGGACGTTCCCTTGCGGAGCTCGAAGTGGAGGCCGGGGCGCTTCGCCTCCCCGCTCTTGCCGATGCGGGCGATGACCTGACGGGCCTTCACGCTCTGGCCCTCCTTGACGAGGACCTTGCCGAGGTAGGCATAGGCCGTCACCCAGCCGCCGGTATGCTCGATCACGATCAGCTGGCCGAAGCGTTCGGGTTCCTTGCCGGCGAACACGACTTTGCCGGGGGCGGCGGTGTGGACGGTCATCCCGGCGAAGGCGGCGAGATCGATGCCGTTGTTCGGGAGGCCCTTGACCGGCGCACCGAACTTCGCGGTCACGGCACCGGACGTCGGCCAAGTGAGCCGGGGTGCGCCGGCTTCGCGCTTTTCCGACGGTTTGACCACCGGTGGCAGAGCGCGGTGCTTGGGTGGGAGCAGGTTCTCCGGCGCGGCATGCGCGGCAAGCCCTGCAGGCAGGAGCAGCGCCGCAATCGCCAGCCGGAGGGCCTGCATCAGCCGAGCGGGGTAAGGCGGGTCACGCCGCCCATCCAGGGCTTGAGGACTTCGGGCACCTCTACCGTGCCGTCGCCCTGCTGGTAGTTCTCCAGCACCGCGACGAGCGTGCGGCCGACGGCAAGGCCGGAGCCATTGAGCGTGTGAACGAACTCGGTGCCCTTCGCGCCTTCCGGGCGGTACCGCGCATTCATGCGGCGGGCCTGGAAATCGCCGCAGTTGGAGCAGGAGCTGATCTCGCGGAACGCGTTCTGCCCGGGAAGCCAGACCTCGAGATCGTAGGTCTTGCGCGCGGTGAAGCCCATGTCGCCCGAGCAGAGCAGCATCTTGCGATAGGGCAGGCCGAGCGCCTGCAGGATCGATTCCGCCGCCGTGGTCATGCGCTCGTGCTCGGCGTCCGAATCCTCGGGCCGGGTGATCGAGACGAGCTCGACCTTCTCGAACTGGTGCTGGCGGATGAACCCGCGCGTATCGCGCCCGGCGGCGCCGGCTTCGGAGCGGAAGCAGGGTGTAAGCGCGGTCATGCGCAAGGGTAGCGCGCTATCGGGCAGGATCTGGCCGAGCACCGAGTTGGTGAGGCTGACTTCGGCGGTGGGGATGAGCCAGCGGCCATCGGTCGTCTTGAACAGGTCTTCGGCAAACTTGGGCAGCTGGCCGGTGCCGAAGGCGGCTTCGTCCTTCACCAAGAGCGGCGGCATGCATTCGGTGTAGCCGTTCTCGGCGGTCTGGCGATCGAGCATGAACTGCGCGAGCGCGCGGTGGAGGCGGGCCATCGCACCGCGCAGGAAGGTGAAGCGCGCGCCGGCGATGAGCGCGCCGGTCTCGAAATCGAGGCCGAGCGGCGGGCCGAGATCGGCATGTTCGAGCGGCTGGAAATCGAAGCTGCGGGGCGTGCCCCAGCGGCTCACTTCGACGTTGCCCGCCTCGTCCTCGCCTTCGGGGACATCCTCTGCGGGGAGGTTGGGGAGTGCGGACAGAGCGTCGTGGATTTTCTCGTTCAGCGACGCGATCTCAACATCACCTTGCGGAAGGTTTGTTTTCAGCGATTCAAGCTCAGCGATAAGGTCAGTTGGCGGGTTCTCGCCCTTCTTCTTGAACTCACCAAACTGCCTTGAAAGCGCATTCCTCCGTGCAAGTCCTTCCTGCTGCGCAGTTAGCGCGTTGCGTCTGGCGGTGTCGAGCGCGAGGATGGCCGCCGACTGCGGGGCGACGCCGCGGCGAGCGAGGGCGGTGTCGAACCCGGCGGGGTTCTCGCGGATCAGGCGGATATCGTGCATGGCCTGCGCGCTATGCCGCCTGAGGCGCGCCGGGGCAAGCTCAGGTGTGCAGGCCAAGCACGCTGTACAGCGGGCAGGTGCCGGCAAAGGCTGTCACGATCGGTACGACAGCGATCAGCGCGATCAGCGGATGGCCGGCGATCAGGCTGAACACGATCAGCATGGCGGCGATGGCAAGGCGGATGACACGGTCTGCTTCGCCGATATTGGACTTGAACATGATGGGACCCCCGGTTGCGGTTGACGGGGAGAGGTATGCACGGCGGCGCATGGGCGCACATTGATGTGGGTCAAGTGTGGAAGAGACGGACCGCCCCCAACTCTCGTCATCCCCGCGAAGGCGGGGATCCAGGGCGATTTAGAGCTGTGGCCGCTCTGGATCCCCGCCTTCGCGGGGATGACGAAATGTGGAAGCGGGGTGGGGCTACAGTACCCGGTATCTCGGATGCCCGCCCTGCAGGATCTCGAGGATCGGCAGCGGGAAGGCCGCATCGGGATCGAATACCGGCTGGTTCGGGATCGGGTGCGACCAGTCGAGCACGTAGTCGCGCCGGGCGATGCGCCACTCGCCTGCGCGCTTTTCGAAGCTGTCGAGGTAGCGGCCGCCGTACATCGTGCCGGCGTAGGTGCCGTCCTCGCCTTGGCGGGCGCCTGCGGTGAGACCGTAGGTTTCGACGTCGGCGTGGGCACTATCGATCAGGCGGATCGCGGGCGGGCCGCTGAGGTGCCAGCGGCGGGCGCTGGCGCGTTCGATGACCATGACGACAGGGACGAAATCTGCCGCCAGGCCCTTGAAAAAGCCATAATCGATCGCCGCATCGGGCCAGTAGCAGCTTGCGTGCCCTACCTCGTCCAGCCAGTCGAGCGTGCGCGAGTAGCGGGCGAGGACGTCGGTGATGGCGTCCTTCGCCAGCAGGTCTTCTAGGCTGGCGGCGGCGGTCATGCGCGGGCGGTCCACCACGCCGGGATGGTGAGCGGGAAGCGCTCCTGCGCGGTCTTGAGGTCGGCGTCGGCATCGGCGGGCAGCGGCGTGTCGACCGTGGACGGAAGGCCGCCGCCGGCGCCCTTGACCGGATCGACGTACTCGAGCCGGATGTCCTCCAGCACGGCGGCGAAATCGTGGCCTTCGTGGTGGGGGGACATCTGGTGGCGATAGAAGGCCACCTTGTCGTCGAACGAGAGCAGGCAATAATAGAGGTTCGGCGCCTCACCCTTCCAGTATTCGTAGCGCTTCACGCCGGTCTCGGTGCTCCAGGTCTGGTGGATCATGTCGGCCATGATCTCTTCCCACTGGGCTTCCGAGCCGGGCTTGATCCGGATGTGCGCAAGAAGTGTGGTCATGCCGTGGTCTCCCGAGAAAACGTGCAGTGAAGGGCGAGCGTGCCGAGCATGATGCCCGGCTGGTGGAGGAAGGTGTTGCCGGGGGCGTAATCGAGCGCGGCGAGGCGGTCGCAGAGACGGTTCCACGCGATGGTCTGCTCGAGTCGCGAGAGGCCGGTGCCTGGGCAGACGCGCGGACCGGCCGAGAAGGCGAGGTGGCGCGTGACAGCGGCGCGATCGAGCTTCAGCTCCAGCGGGTCCTCGAACTCGTCCGGGTCGATATTGGCGGCTCCCCAGCGCAGATGGAGGGTGGAACCGGCGGGAACGTGGATGCCCTGGAACACTTCGCCCTGCGAGGTGATGCGGGTGGACAGGCCCTGCGTGGGCGAACGCAGGCGCATGCCTTCCTCGGTGAAGGGGCGGATAAGGCTGCGGTCGGCCTTGAGCTTGGCGAAGAGGCCGGGGCGCTCGATCAGGAGCTGGGCCTGTTCGACGAGCGCATACTGGGTGGTTTCGAGGCCGCCGATGACCATCGCGTAGACGATGCCGTCGATCTCATCGTCGGTGAGCTTGCGGTCCAAGGCTTCGTAGTGGACCTGCGTGAGGAAGCTGATCATGTCCTCGCCCGGGTTGGCGCGGCGGCGGCGGACGTGATCGCGGACATAGTCCGAGAACCCGGCGAGGAGGCGGAATTTCTCAGCGGTCTGTTCAGGTGTCAGGATATTGTTGTGCCCGCAGCCGTGGACATAGGACATGACCTGTGCGTTGCCCCAGATCTCGAGGTCCTTGACGTCCTCTAGCGGGAAGCCGAGCACGTCGGCCATCGTGCGCTGGGGCAGAGGCCGCGCGAAATCGGCGACGAAATCGAACTTTTCGCCCGCGATCCACTGGTCGATCAGGGTGTCGACATGGCTGGTGATCATCGCCTCGTGCCGCTTGGCGCCGGGGCCGACCCACGGGTCGGTCAATTGCTGGCGATGCGCGCGCCAGAGTTCGGGATTGGGGCGCAGGGTAGCGATCGATTTCACCATCGCATCGATGTCGGGCATCGCGCGGACCGAAGCGGGATCGGCCTTGCGGGCTTCGAGCAGGAGCGAGAGCGTGGGGGGATAGCGTTCCCAGTCGCGCACGACGCGGGCGATGTCTTCGTACTTTGAAAGGACGAAGGCGTCACGATCGGGCGTCAGGCCCTCGCCGGGCAGGCGCAGGACCGGGGCTTCAGCGTGGAGGATGGCATAGGCCTCGTACCAGTGCTCGGCCGCGCCCGAACCGAACAGGTCGACATCCGCCAGCGCATGCGGGCAGCGCATGGCACTGAGCTCGTGATTGACTTGGCGCATGGCCCTCTCCCCCGGCTCTATTCAATTCGCCAGTTGTTGCGAGGCCGATGGTGCATGACCAATGCTCAGGCTGCCATGCTCACTTTTGCCAAGACCATAATCTGGCAGCGGCAATGGGAGATCACGTCATGACCCGCGTCGCCAAGATTGCGCCCGAGGACTGGGACCCGCGCCTGCGCGCGGCGCTGAAGCCGGAAGACCGCACCGAGATCGAGCAGGGCATGATCCGCTTTCTGGCGCATTGCCCCGAACAGGTGCTGGGGATGATGCAGTTCGCTGGCGCGCTGAAGGTGCACCGCCAGCTGCCGGAAAAGCTGGTCGAGCTGGTCCGCCTGCGCATCGCGTTCTTCAACCAGTGCCGCAGCTGCATGGCGATCCGCTATACCGACGCGCTGGAGGACGGCGTGACCGAGGACCTCGTCTGCTCGCTGGAGCGGCCCCAGGAGGCCGAGAACCTGACGCCGGCGGAGAAGGCGGCGATCCGCTACGGAGAGGCTTTCGCGACCGACCATCTGCGTATCGACGAGAAAATGTACGCCGATCTGCGCCAGCATTTCCGCGAGTCCGAAATCGTCGAGCTGGGCATGACCTGCGCCTTCTTCGTGGGCTTCGGGCGGTTGGCGGCGACGCTGCATATGGTCGAGGAACTGCCAGACGCGTTCAGGCGCGAGGGCGTGGTCGCGCCGTGGGGCGAAGAACGGGTGGTCGTGCGATGAGCGATGGTGGTGATGAGCTGGGCATCAACCTGTTCGACCCGGAGGTCCAGCAGTGTCCTTATGATGCTTATCGTCGCTTGCGGGATCAGGCCCCGGCCTATCGCCAGCCGGGGACGAACATCTATGTGGTGACGCGCTACGAGGACGTGCGGCGCGTGCTGCTCGATGCCGAAACCTTTCCGAGCAGCCCCAAGACCGCCGGATTGCAGACGCTTTCGGCCAATGTCGAGCGACAGAAGAAGGTGGTGGCGCGCTTCAAGGAGCGTGGGTGGTTGCCAGAACCGACGCTGAGCGGGCGCGACGATCCCAATCACAAGCAGATGCGCGCGATGTTCAACGAGGCGTTCAAGCCGAGCCGGATCAAGGAAATCGATCCGCTGGTGGAGACCCTTGCTTACGAGCTGATCGACGGGTTCGTGGCCGATGGGCGCTGCGAATGGGTCAGCCAGTTCTGCGTGCCGCTGCCGCTCTACATCATCGGCGAGCAGATGGGCGCGAAGCGCGAGGACATGTGGACTATCAAGCGGTGGACCGACGCCTTCTTCAAGCGCATCTCGATGATGCTGCCCGAGGAAGACGAGATCGAGATGGTCGACCGCGAGATCGAGGCGCAGCACTATTTCCAGCCGATCTTCGAGCGTCTGCGGGCTAACCCGGACGACTCGCTGATCAGCGTGCTGGTCAACACGGTCATCGAGGGCTGGGGCCGTCCGCTTAACGACAACGAGCTCCACGCCGAGATGATGGCGGATACGTTTGTCGGGGGCAGCGAGACCACGACCAATGCGCTGGCGGCGGGGATGAAGCTGCTGATCGAGAACAAGGACGTCTGGCACAAGCTGAAGTCCGACCCCGAGCGCTATATGAAGACGTTCGTCGAGGAAGTGGTGCGCCTCGAATCGCCGGTGCAGAGCCTGATGCGGTTCTGCGCCAAGGATACCGAGCTCGAAGGCACGGTGATCCCCAAGGGCGCGCTGGTGAACGTGCGCTTTGCGGCGGCGAACCGCGACGAACGCGTGTTCGAATGCCCGGAGAAGCTCGATCTCGATCGACCCAAGGCGGGTTCGCACATGGGTTTCGGGTCAGGCACCCACCATTGCCTTGGCGCACCGCTGGCGCGGCGGGAGCTTACGTGGGGCTTTCAGGCGGTGGTCGACCGGTTCGAGGACATGCACTTTGCCGACGGGAAGAACGATTTCTCGGTCCACCCGCACTTCCTGCTGCGCAGCCTGAAGGCGCTGCATATCGAGTTCGAGGCGAAGCGGGGGTAGTCTCCGAGCGCGCCTGCCACCCACACCGCTCACCCTGAGCTTGTCGAAGGGTGCTGGCGCAACCCTCGCGGTTGATGCTTCGACAAGCTCAGCATGAGCGGTTTGTGGGTGTGGCGAATGGCTTGAGATGGCGAGGGGCAGTCGCCCCCCCTACTTCGCCACCTCGAACACCATCAGCGCGTTGCCGGGGGCGTGGCTGTACATGCCGTAGCCGGAATTTACGAAGACCTTGCCCTTCCATACCGCCGCTCCGGGGCCGCTCATCGAGCCGCCCTTGGCTGTCTGGCCGCCGAGCGCGGGCATCGGCTGGGTGGTATCGTACTGCCACAGGATCGCGCCCGTATCGGCATCGTAGGCGCGCAGCATGCCGTCGAGGTGGCCGCCGAAGACCACGCCGGGAATGCTGGTGACGGCCGCCGAAATGCCCGGATCGCAGAACTTGCGCCCGTTGCACTTGTCCTCCGCCTTGGCCTGCCAAACGATGTTGCCGGTTTTGGCGTCGAGTGCGTGGAGCCCGGCGCCGCGAATGGCGGGATCGTAGAGGCGCGCATCGCCGGTATCGGCCATGTCGTTGATCGGCACGAAGACGCGGCTTCCCTCGGCGCTCATGCCGAAGTGGACGCCGCCCTGCGTGCCGCCGTGGCCAAGCCGGGTCATCCACCTGACCTTGCCGGTCTCGGGATCAAGGCCCCAGGCCTGACCGGATTTCTGGCCGATCACGAGCATCTTGGCGCCGGTCCCGGTATCGATGAGCAGCGGCGAGGCGGCGACATCGTAGTCCGGCCCGCCTTCCTTGGGGCAGGAACCGAGGCCCATCATGCAGCCTACGTTCCATGCATCACCCAGCGTCAACTGGGTGCTCCAGAGGCGTTTGCCGGTGGTGGCATCGACAGCGAAGACCGCGTCCGAACCGTCATCGGCGGGGGTCGAGTAGTTCTCGCCCGAGCCGAAGTAGACGCGGTTCGTGGCGGCGTCATAGGACGGGCTGTTCCACACGGGCGCGCCGGAGGGGCCGAGGATCGGGGTACCGTCCGAGGTCTTGCCCTGCGGAACGGGCACGCCTGCGGTGTAGGCACGCCACTTTTCCGCGCCGGTGGCGGGATCGACCGCGACGACCGAGCCGCGGAAGGTGCAGCAGGGATAGGCCGGATTGCCCGCCTGCACGACCTCGAGCGAGGAGACCGGGACATAGAGCAGTCCGCCGCCCAAGGTGGGTGTGCCGGTGATCGTGGCATCGGCGTGATCGCTCATCCGCTGCGCCCACACTTCCTTGCCGTTCATGGCATCGAGCACGTGGACCTTGCCGAGCAGGTCGCCGAAATAGAGCCGCTTGGTCGCAGCTTCTGCGACGATCGCGGTGCGGACTTCGGCGCTGAGGCGCGTCGTCCACTTGGTGCAGCCGGTGTCCGGATCGAAGGCGTAGATCGTGCCGTCCTGGCTGCCGACGAAGAGCGTGCCCCAAGCCACGGTGGGCTGCGATCGGATGTGCGTCGCCGCCGGATAGGCGAAGGCCCACTTGAGCTTCAGTTTGGGCACGTCTGCCTTGGCTAGCCCGGCAACGTTTGCGGGCACAAAGCGGCGGTTGTCATGGCCCCAGCCAATATCGGCAGGCACGTCGGTCATGTCGAACTTCGCGGCCGCGCCCTTGCAGCGCGGCGGCGGGGCTGGGCGCTGGTAGGAGGCATAGGGCGTGCGGGTTAGGTATTCGGCGACCTGGATCTTCTCGGCCGGCGAGAGGGCGGCGGCCTGCTGGCGCATTACGCCGTTTGTCAGCGCGGAGACGATGGCATCAGGCGCCAGCATTGCGAGGAAATTGGGCGAGGGCGCCTTCGGCACGCCGCCGAGGTGGCACATCGCGCAGTGCTGCTCGAACAGCGGGCGGCCGGGGGCGGTTTCCGGGTTGATCACGGGGCCGGCGCGGGAATTCATGTCCTCGGTGGACTTGATCCGCGTGGGGGTGGCCGCGTGCAATCCCGCAGCCAGCGCCAGCGCGGCAAAGCCGGAAAGGATGGCAAGGCGACCGGTCTTGAGCAGCATCGTGTGGGGCCTTTTCAGTCGAGCGAGCGGTAGAAGGCGATTTTCATGTCCTCGGCGAGGCACGCGAGGATCGGCGGCACGAGCCGGTCATGGAAATCGATGTGCATGTGCGTTTCGAAAGCGGCGTCGTCCTTGAAGGTGGCGACGCACTGGAACAGGTCCGGGTCTTCCTCGGACTGGAACAGTTCGTAGACGACGGCGCCGGGCTCGTTCGCGAAGACGAGCTTCTTCAGCTCGGTCTGCAGCGCGATCAGCTCGCCGCGCTTTTCGGGCTTGGTGCGCAGCTGGGCGATGAAGCTCTTGGCCGTCATTTTCTCAGGCCCCCGCCTCGAGATCGAAGAGCAGTTCGCGCGTGTAGGAGCCGTCCATGCAGGCGATCATCCGCTCGATCAGGGGCTGGTTGTGGGGATATGCCACGTGTGCCTTGTCCGCTTCCTCGTCGGTGAAGCGTTCGTAGACCGCGAACATGCCCGGTTCGGCAAGCCGGTAGAACTGATAGGCCAGCGTGCCCGGCTCGGAGGGAGCAAGCGCCTCCATCTCTTGGGCGAGCGCGATAAACTCGGCTTCCTTGTCGGCGCGGATGCGGAAACGGGAGAGGAAGGAAAAGGCCATCTTGCAGGGTCTTTCGGCTAGCGCTTGTGCGCTTGTTCGTAGGCGATCCAGCTGGGCAGCTGCTCAGGGTAGTCTGCCAGTTTCGGCTCGGCATAGGCGTGGTTGCGGTCGGGCCGGGCGAGGATGTTCGGATAGGCCTCGACAGGCACGTAGTAGAGGAAGCCGATGACGCGTTCGGCGAACTTCCAGCCCTTGGCGGTCTTGCGGTAGCGGTCGTCGTAGCGGATCGCGGCGACCATCATCCGGCCGTGGCGCATCAGTTCGGCGTGGCCGGCGACGCGGCCGGTGGCGGTGTCGTCGTCGACGAAGTCGATCTGGATATCGTGCATCACGTGATGGCCGGGGCCGAGCACAGCGAAGCGGCCGTCGAATTGCGCCATGATCGCGTCCGGGCCGACGGCGTGCATCACCCCGTCGTGCGAACGCAGCACGGCGTCGTCTGCGAAGAGCGCGCGCACTGCATCGATATTGCGGTCATCGATGTCGAAGCTGTAGCGCGCGACGAGCTGGCGGATCTGCGATTCAGCTTCCAGCCGCGCGATGCGCGCTTCCAGATCCGGTCCCGGATGGGCCATTCGGCTATGCTTTCTCTCCCGCAGGTCGCGTTGCGCGTCCCGTCCTTGCCGCGCATGATAGCCCGGCGCCACCTGAAAACAATCATGAATGTTTGGATGCAATCGGTGATGAGACTGTCATTCGCTTGCCTTCCAAGGAAGTGCCAGCCGATCGGGCAGATGCGCCGGTTACGCAAGGATACGCAGGGGAGCGCGCTGCATGCGGCGGGGCGTGATCCCATCCCAATGTGCGCAGTCACACCTCTCTAAAAAAACATACATGTCTGCTTGCAAAATGCGTTCCGGCGTTAATCCTTGGCCCGACACCGCACCTGAATGCGGGCATGAGGAGATGGGGATGGCACTGAGGGACCTTCGTTGGTCGGCCGCGTTTGGCGTAATTGCCGCCGCGATGATGGCGACACCAGTTCTGGCAAACGACGAGCCGCAGGCGCAGACCGCGCAGGGGCAGTCGAGTGCCGACGAGATGGCGAGCGATCGCCTCAATGAAATCGTCGTGACGGCTACCCGCCGCGATTCGAACCTGCAGCGCACGCCGGTCGCGGTCTCCGCAGTTGATGCGAACCTGATTCGCCAGTCGAGCCCGCGCGATATCGGCGATCTCGCTGCCTTCGTGCCGAACTTCTCGGCCAACACGATCACCAACTTCAACGCTGCCTCGTTCGCGATGCGCGGCGTGGGCCAGACCTCGATCATCGTCTACTTCGAGCCGCCTGTTGCGGTGCTCGTCGACGACTTCGTGGTGCCTTCGGTCCAGACCCAGCTGCTCGACACGTTCGACATCGCGCAGGTCGAAGTGCTGCGCGGCCCGCAGGGCACGCTCTTCGGCAAGAACACCACCGGCGGCGCGGTGACGGTCAAGACCAAGCGCCCCGAACTCGGCGTGATCGGCGTGGACGGCCGCGCTGAATTCGGCTCGTTCGGTACCTATCGGGGCCAGCTCGCGGCCAATATCCCGATCTTCAGCAACATGGCGCTGCGCGTGGTTGCCGGGGCCGAAAAGTCGAACGGCTTCTACAAGAACGGGGCCTGCTATGGCCCGGTGGTGAGCTTTGTTCCGGGCAACTTCTCGGGCGTCTCGGGCTGCCTCGACGGCAAGTCGGCCGGCGGCAAGGACGTGGTCAACCTGCGCGGCAAGCTGCTGTGGGAGCCCACCAGCCGCCTGCGCATCCTCGCGCAGTATGAATGGCTGCGCGATCGTTCGGAGACGGTGCCCTCGGTCAATGAGAACTACCTCTACAACGGCACGACGCCGTTCCTGACCGACATTCTCAACACCGTCCGCCAGAACCCGGCGAGCAGCGATCCGCTCGACAATGCGGCGGTGACCTATCGTCAGGACGGCCTGATCAAGATGCGCGACGGTCAGCGCATCTCGGTCGACGGGTTCTACCTCAATGCCGACTACGATCTCGGCTTCGGCAAGCTGACGTCGGTCACCGGCTGGCGCCGCCAGATTTCGCGCATCCCGAACTCCTATGCGGGTGCCGCACCGATCGGGATTGATGGCACGCCGCTCTCGTTCTTCGATGCGACGCGTGACGACAACCGCAAGACCTTCCAGCAGGAATTGCGCCTCGCCACCAACACCGGGACGGCGTTCGACGCGGTGATCGGCGGGTTCTACCAGCGCGAGACGGTGGATTTCTGCGTGGCGCAGATCCTCGGCTTCCTTGATCTCGTCCAGGGCCCGCTGCCCTTCGGCAACTGGAACGACACGCCCTTCATCCTGTGCAACGCGCAGCGGTCGAACTCGAAGGCGGTCTTCGCCGAGGGCACCTACAAGCTGACCGACAAGCTCTCGCTGACCGGCGGTTTCCGCTATACTTGGGAAAACAAGACCTGGTATGGCCGCAACCAGGTGTTCATCCCGCAGCTGAACGGCGGGTTCGATCCCTCGATCCAGATCACCGAAGCGCTCGGCGCGAGCGTGTTCAGGTATCCCGCCGGCGTGGTCACGGTGAACAACCGGGCGAACAAGCCGACCTTCCGCGGCACGATCGGCTATCAGGCAACGCCGGACGTCTACGCCTACTTCAACTATTCGCGCGGCTTCAAGGCGGGCGGCTTCAACGACCAGATCGGCGGCTTCGCGGCCTTCGCGACCGACCTCAATGCGTTCCGCGAAGCGGCGCGCGCGACCCGTCCGGAAACGGCGGATTCGTTCGAGGCGGGTATCAAGACCGAGCTGTTCGATCACCGCCTGCGCTTCAACCTCACCGGCTTCTACGTGAAGTACAAGGATCTGCAGAAGCAGCTGAACGTGCCGATCGTGGTCAATGGCGCGCCCAACCAGGTGACGCTGTTCGTCAACGCGGCCAGCGCCACGGTGAAGGGCATCGAGGCGGAAGCCACCGCCCGCCTGTTCAAGGGCTTTACCCTGCGCGGCGTGCTCGGCTACCAGGACGGCAAGTACAACCAGTACACCGCCCCCGGTGCCGGTTACAACCTTGCAGACGCGCCGCTCGACCGCGCGCCCAAGTGGCAGTGGACGCTCGACGGTGCCTACGAAGTGCCGGTCGGTTCGAACTACAAGATCATCGCCAATGCCTCGGCGGCCTATACCGCGCGCAACCTCAACACGCAGTCGATCACCGATATCGAAGGCAACACGTTCCTCAACGCCCGCACGCTGGTGAATGCTTCGCTCACGATCTCGCAGATCGACGACAAGTACTACGTCAAGGCGATCGGCCGGAACCTGACGGACGAGCGCTACCGGATCGCGTCGCAGAACGTCGCAGGCCTGTGGCTCAACTCGAACTTCGGCGCGCCGCGCTACTTCGGCGTTGAGCTTGGCGTGCGCTTCCGTGGTCCCTGATCGGGCTTTCGGCCTGTAAGAACGTCTGCGGGTCGCCATGCTGGGAAACGGCATGGCGGCCCGCAATCATGATCGGGAAATGACAATGAACGCCTTGGACCTCTGGGACATTCATACCGGCAAGCGCTTCCCCTTCGATGCGCGCGCCCCGCGGATCGACAACGGGACCGGGCGACCTTCGCCGGACCGCTATGTGAGCGCGGCGTTCGCGGCCGAGGAATGGGACAAGGTCTTCGCGAAGAGCTGGCTGCTGGCAGGGCCGGTGTCCGACATTCCCGAGCCGGGCGACTTCATGAAATTCGATATCGGGCCGGAGAGTTTCATCGTCGTGCGCGACGACGATGGTTCGGTGAAGGCGCACTACAACGTCTGCCCGCACCGGGGCAGTCAGCTGGTGACGACTGATTTCGGCTCGCTCGCCAAGTTCACCTGCCCATTCCATTCGTGGCAATTCGCGCTCGACGGCACCTGCACTTCGGTGACCGATGCCGAGACGTTCCGCCCCGAAGTGCTGTGCCATGGGACGGACCTCTCCTCGGTCCGCTGCGAAGTGGCGGCAGGGTTGGTGTTCCTGTCGATGGACGCGGAGATCAAGCCGCTCGCGGAATTCCTGGGACCGATCCTTGGCCAGCTCGAGCTCTACGAGATCGACCAGATGTACGTGGTGCAGCACCGCCGCTCGGACTGGGGTTCGAACTGGAAGGGCGGGGTGGATGCCTTTGCCGAGATCTACCACCTCCACGCCGTGCACTCGCAGACGCAGTGCCTGATGGATGACCGCACGCAGATCGACCTGTGGCCGGGTGGCCTCAGCCGCCAGTTCGTGCCGTTTGCGCAGCCGAGCCCGCGTTTTCCGGATCAGGAAAGTGTCAATCCCGGCATCCAGATGATGCTGCGCGATGCGGGGATCGATCCGGAGACCTATCAGGGCTCGGCGCGCGAGACGCGGACTGCGGTGCAGCAGGCCAAGCGCAAGCGTTCGGACGAGCTGGGACTGCGCTACGAGCGGTTCAGCGACAGCCAGCTTTCGGACTCAGTGGTCTATTCGGTGTTTCCGAATGTGCAGATCGGGTGCCATCCGGAAGCGGTGTTCCTCCACCGCTTCCTGCCGCACGCGACCGATCCGGACCAGTTCACCTACGATACCTGCATCCTTTATCGCCATGTCGATGCGCCCGGTTATTCGGCTCCAGCGTGGATGGGGATGGGCGAGGATGTGGACTTGTCCGGCCGAACTCGCCCGGATGTGATCCACACCGCGCTGGGCGAGCCGCCGTGCCTCGGCGAGGTGCTCGATCAGGACAGCGATCTGCTGCCGGTGGTGCAGAAGGGTGCGCGTTCACGGGGGTTCAGAGGGCCGCTGTGGAGCGAGCAGGAAGGGCGGCTGCGGCATTTTCATGCCGAACTCGACCGGATGATGAGGGCTTAAGAGCCTCAAAAACTTCGTCATTGCGAGGAGCGTAGCGACGAAGCAATCCAGAGCCGCCGCGCACTACCGCTCTGGATTGCTTCGCTGCGCTCGCAATGACGAAGCTTTTGGTGGGTTTGGCAACACTCAGAACGGGCGGATGGTCAGCCCGTTGTCGATCACCAGCTCAGCACCGGTGATATATCGGCTCTCGTCGCTGGCGAGGAACACGACGAGCGCCGCGACGTCCTTGGGGTGACCGGCGGACCCATGCGGCAGGACGCCTTCGGGGATCTCGTTCGCCTGCCCCGGGCGACCTTCAGCCTGCTGGACCATCGGCGTCTCGATCGCGCCAGGATGCACCGAGTTGCAGCGGATCTTGTAGCCCTTGACCTGCGCCATCACCGCAACAGACTTGGTCATCGAGCGGACCGCACCCTTGGCGGCGGAATAGGCGAAGAAGATCGGGTAGCCGAGCAGCGCGCCGACCGAAGACATGTTGATGATCGAGCCGCCGCCGCTCCTGTTCATCAGCGGGATCGCGTGTTTCATGCCCAGATAGACGCCGTCGATCATGATCGAATTGACCCAGCGGAACTTGTCGAGCGTGGTGTCCTCGACATCGGCATTGAGCACGACGCCGGCATTGTTCACCAGCACATGGAGGCCGCCGAACTTTGCTTCGGTCGCGGCATAGGCGGCGATCCACTGCGCTTCGTCGGCCACGTCGAGCGCCAGCGCGATAGCGTTCTCGCCGATCCTGTCCGCTACAGCCTGCGCAGCGGCGAGGTTTACATCGGTGACGACCACCTTCGCACCTTCGGCGGCGAGCGCCTCGCAGTCCGCCGCGCCCAGTCCCGAACCACCGCCGGTGACGAGCGCCACCTTGCCTTCAAGCCGGCCCATATCGTCTCTCCTCAATTATCGCGGGCGGTTCAGGCCGCGCCGTCTTCCGAGAAATAGTCCGGCATGCCCGCCGGCCAGATCACGCCCCACTGCGCCTGTCCGCCATCGATGATCATGAGATCGCCGTTGATGAAGCGGCCTGCGGGGCTGGCAAGATAGGCGATCGCTTCCGCCACATCCCAGGCATTGCCGCGCATCTTCAAGGGGTTGGCCTTGTGGAAGCGGGCGAGCGCTTCCTCCGGATACATGCGGAAGCCCTCGGTCTCGATCACGCCGGGGCCGATGCAGTTGACGCGGATATTGTGCGGCGCCCATTCGGTGGCCACCGTCTTGGAAAGGTAAATCACCCCGGCACGCGCCGCACAGGTGTGCGCGGCCTGCGGCATGCCGCGCTCGACATTGGCGACGATGTTGATGACATGGCCGGGCTTGCCATCCGCGCGCCAGCGCTTGGCGGCTTCCTGCATCATCCACCAGGTGCCGTTGAGGTTGGTGTCGATGACGGCGAGCCAGCCCTTGCGGCTGAAATCGATCGCGTCCTGCGGGAACTGGCCGCCGGCGTTGTTGACCAGCGTATCGAGCCCGCCGAAGTGATCGTGCACCGCGCCGATCATCGCTTCGACCGCTTCGGGATCGCGGATATTGGCTTCAAGGCAGAGGATTTCGCGCCCCGTCTCCTCGCGGATGAGGTCTGCGGTCGCATCCAGCTTTTCCTTGGTCCGGCCACAGATCGCGACATTGGCGCCGAGCTTGGCAGCGAGGAATGCGGCCGCCTTGCCCATGCCGCTGCCCGCGCCGGAGATCAGGATGGTGTGTCCGGCAAGCAGGTCTTCGCGGAAGATAGTCTGCTGCGCGCGCAGCGCTTCCTCATCCAGTCCGCGCTTGGGCCGGCCCGGGTCACCGGGCTCGGGACGGAAGATGCGCGGCGTATGGATATCGGGCGCGTTCAACGGTTCATCCCCCATTCGTTCGTTCCCGCCTTGCTAGAACACCCGCGCAGAAAAAACAAACAGGTCTGATTTTGATTTGCGCCGAGGGAGTGCGATTTGCGCAAGGTCTGCCGGGGTTTGGCGCCGCTTTGCGTGTCCGCACAAATTGGCGGAGATCAGTTCTGCGCTGCAGGTGCAAGCGCGCGGATCTGGGCTTCGAGATGGCGCAGCATCGGATCGACCTGGGCCTGGTCCATGCCGCCTGTCTGCAGCGAGATTGCCATGCCTTCGAGGATCGTCTGCGACAAGGTCATCGCCAGCGCGAAGTTGGGCGAGCCGAGCCATTCAGGAAACAGCGCTTCGGCTTGCGCATTGAACTTCTCGCGGAACTCGTCCTGCAGTGGCGAGAGGATCGAGGCGAGATCGGCATCGGTTCGCGCGGCCACCGCCAGCTCGTGAAAGGCGATGAAAGCGGGCTTCTGCAGCTGGCGCCAGTAGGTCTCGACGAGGTCGGTGACTTCGTGCTCGGGCCGGTCGGCCGCGCGGCGGAAGGCGCGCAGACGCTTCTCGTGGAGTTCGGTGATCGCGGCCTTGATCAGGGCCGAGCCGTTCTCGAAGTGGTGGACCATTGCCCCGCGCGAAAGGCCGGCTTCTTCGGCGACCTTGGGCGTGGTGGTCTGGGCATAGCCATACTTGACGAGGCAGCGGACCGTGGCGTCGATCAGTCGAGCGCGGGTCTGGGCCGCTTTCGCCGCCTGGAGAGTGCGCGTGCGATCAGCCGCCGGGCGAGCGGGCCGAGGGACGGGCCGTGCCGCCCGCGTGCGTGATAGTGCCATCCGTGTCTACTTGCCTGAACCGTTGCGCACCGGTTCCGGTACGCCTTGAAAACATCCTTAATGCGTTTTCATGCCACGTAAAACTGCCGCTTTGACCGCTTCGGGGACAAGTGTCCCGGCACGGATCGCAGCGGCCAGCTGCGCATCACATGAAGCACATCGAATCAACCATGCAGCACTTGCATGCCGCACTCTCCAAAGAGGTAACGCATCGCACGGAAAAAGACAGATATGATTGTCTTTTTCAGCATGCCGTGTATCTCCGGCACAAGACCAATAAGAGGCCCGCCGGGGCCGGGGGATGCATGACCGACCAGCTGTCACACGCCGCTGCACCTGTCCTCACCATGGGCGGCATGATCCGCGCTTCGGCAAAGGCTTTCGGGGCCCGCGAGGCGCTTGTGTTTCCGGATCGCGTGTTCACTTACGGCGCGCTTGATCGCGCTGCAAGGAACTGGGCGGCGGCGATGATCGCGCTGGGCGTGCAGCCCGGCCAGCATGTCGGCCTGTTCATGCCCACCTGCCCCGAGTTCATCGTGGCGTTCTACGGAATATCCATGGCCGGTGCGGTCGCGGTGCCGATCAACGCCCGGTATCAGTCGCATGAACTCGCCTATCTCGTCCGCGATGCCGATCTCGTCGTGCTGGTGACGGCGGGGCAGGTGGCCGAAGGGCTGGACTACCGAGACCGCGTGCGCGCGGCGTTGCCCTCGCTCGCAGGCGCGGACCAGGCGCGGGGGCTGAGCCTCGATGAAGCGCCGATGCTGCATACGATCATCTCGCTCGATTATGAGCATGTGGACGGCATGCTACCGGTCGAGGAAGCGCTGGCGCTGGGCACGGAGGTTGACGCCGGAGCCATCGACAGGCGGATCGACGATGTCGATCCCGAGGATATCGCGATGATCCTCTATACCAGCGGGACGACGGCGAACCCCAAAGGCGCGCTCATCTCGCACCGCGCGCAGGTGGGCAACAGCCGCAATCTCGGCAAGCGCTACCTCTGCACGGCGGACGACAAGGTGTGGTCGCCGCTGCCGATCTTCCACATCGCCGGCATCCTGCCGATGACGATGATCCTCGATCTGGGCGGGGTGTACATGACCGTGCCGCACTTCGAGGCCGGGCAGGCGCTCGCCATGCTGGGCGCGGAAGGCGCGACGATCGCCTATCCCAGCTTCGTCACGATCATGCAGGACCTGATCAATCACCCCACGTTCCAGACGACCGATCTTTCCAAGCTGCGCGTGATGAATTCGAACTTCGCGGTTCAGCCGGCGTGGATCAAGGACGCGGTGGTGGCGGCGATGCCGCACACGATCCAGGTGGGGACCTATGGCCTGACCGAAGCAGCGGGCACGGTTTCGACCAGCCGTCTCGACGACAGTTTCGAGGTGCGCACCGGGCGCTGCGGCTTCCCGCTCGAGGGCTGGGAAATGCGCATCGTCGATCCCGAAACCGGGCGTGATTGCGGACCCGACGAGCGCGGCGAGATCGTGCTGCGCGGGCCGCATATGCTGAAAGGCTATTACAACGCACCGGAGAAGACCGCCGAGGCGATCCGCGATGGCTGGTTCTTCACCGGCGACGTCGGCTCGGTCGATGCGGGTGGCAACGTGATGTTCCACGGCCGTACCAAGGACATGCTCAAGGTCGGCGGCGAGAACGTCGCGGCGGCGGAAATCGAGTCCATGCTGCAGACGCACCCGGCGGTAAAGCTGGCGCAAGTCGTGGGCATTCCGGATGCGCGCTATGTCGAAGTGGCGGCGGCGTTTGTGGAGCTGGCCGAGGGGGCATTGACTGACGAGGCCGAACTGATCGCGCACTGCAAGGGCAAGCTGGCCGGGTTCAAGATTCCTCGGCATGTGCGCGTGGTCAGCGAGTGGCCGATGTCGACCTCGAAGATCCAGAAGTTCAAGCTTCGGGCAGGGCTGATCGAGGAACTGGGGCTGGGGTAGCCCGGCACTCTCCAAAACCCGCTCATGCTGAGCTTGTCGAAGCATCAGAAGCGACAGGTGCGTCAGCACCCTTCGACAAGCTCAGGGTGAGCGGGGTTCGGTTTGGTCCCGGCTCTTACTAGACCGTCTCGGCGTTCCCGAAGATCACCGTCGCCTGCGCAGAAAGCGTGCCGCCGTTGCCATGCGCCAGCGCGGTCTTTGCGCCCGCGATCTGGTTGGCGGCTTCACCGCGCATCTGGCGCACCCCTTCGACCATTGCGAACATGCCATACATGCCCGGGTGGCAGCACGAAAGGCCGCCGCCGTTGGTGTTCACCGGCAGCGAACCGCCCGGCGCAATCGCGCCGCTCGCCACGAACTTGCCGCCTTCGCCCTTGGGGCAAAAGCCGAGGTCTTCGAGGAACAGGATCGTGTTGATGGTGAAGGCGTCGTAGAGCTGGACCGTGTCGATCTGGTCCGGGGTGAGGCCTGCCATCGCCATCGCGCGCGGGCCGGATTCTGCAGCGGCGGTGACGGTGATGTCCTCGGCCTGCGTCACCGAGTTGTACCACGTCGCCGCAGCAGCGCCGAGCACGGGGACGAGCGGCTGGGGGCCATCTTTCGCGCGGTCCGAGCGGGTGAGGACGAGCGCGGCGGCGCCGTCGGTGACGAGGCAGCAATCGCGCGCGCGGATCGGGCTGCTGATGAGCCGGCTGGTGGCGACATCCTCGATGCTCAAGGGCCCCTTGGCGAAGGCTTCGGGGTTGGTGTTGGCCCAGAGCCGCGCGGCGACGGCAACGCTGGCGAGGTCCTCGCGCGTGGTGCCGTACTGGTGCATGTGGCGCGCGGCGGCGAGCGCGTAGAACGAGAGCGGGTACATCGGGTTGTAAGGCGCGTCCCACCGGTCGGGCCTAGCCGGGGTCGAGAGCTTGCCGCCGCTGGAGCGCTGGTTGGCGCCATAGGCGATGACCGCGCAATCGAGGTATCCGGCATCGAGCATCATGCACGCCGTGACGAGGTGGCTCATGAACGAGGCCCCGCCCGCGCGGTTGTTGTCGGTGAAGCGCGGGTGGAGGCCGAGGTACTGCGCGAGGCTGAGCCCGGCGAAGAGATCGTCGGGCAGCGCAATGAACAGGCCATCGACTTCGGACAGATTGATCGCAGCATCGGCGAGCGCGAGCTGGACCGCCTTGCCCGCCATCTCGATGGTCGAGTGGCCGGGCATTTCGCCGACGCCGAAGGTGGAAGCGCCGGCGACGGAGACGCGGCCGCGCGGGAACGTGTCACCCATGAGCCTGCTCCACCGGATCGAAGACAATCATCGGCGTTTCTCCGCCGATGATGCGGGCCTTGACGGCCATGCCGATGCTGAGCGTTTCAGGCGTCACGCCTTCGACCCGGCCCATCAGGCGCGCGCCTTCGGCGAGGTCGACGAGAACGACGTTGTATGGCGGCTCGGGCGGTTTGCGCTGGATCCATGTAGCGGAATAGATGGTGCCGTTGCCCGAGGCTTCGACCCATTCAAGACCGGC
This sequence comes from Novosphingobium sp. AAP93, assembly GCF_001296055.1. Lineage (NCBI taxonomy): Bacteria > Pseudomonadati > Pseudomonadota > Alphaproteobacteria > Sphingomonadales > Sphingomonadaceae > Novosphingobium > Novosphingobium sp. AAP93. The sequence continues at coordinate 113,891 of NZ_LJHZ01000096.1, read as the reverse complement.
TCCAGTGCCCGGAGCGAAGGCGCGGGGCGGGAAGACCGCTTTGCCGCCACCGACCGGCTGCTGGATCAGGAAGCGCCTCTCGGCAAGCGCTGCATCCCATTCGGCGGCTGGACCGTTCATGACAAGACTGCTCCTGAAGCGACCATCGCCGCGATTTCGTCTTCGTTGAATCCCGCTTCACCCAGTACCGCCGCACTGTCTGCGCCCAGCGCCGGGCCGGGATCGCCGATGGCGCCGGGAGTGCCGGAAAACTGCGTGGGGATGCCCGGGTAGCGCAAGGTGCCAAGCTCCGTTTCGGCGCTGTGCCAGAAGCCCGTCTCCTCGAGGTGCGGATCGTGGAGCAGGTCCTGCAGCGAGGCGATGGGCGTTGCGGGGATTTCTGCGCTGCGGAACAGGTCCATCCACTCCGCCGTGGTGCGGGTGACCATGACCTTCTCGACATGGGCCAGCACCGCCGAGATGTTCTCGCTGCGGCTGCGCATCGAGGCGAACATGGGATCGTCCGACCACGCGGGGTTGCCGAGTTCGCGGAAGAAGGCCTGCCACTGCTTGTCGTTGTAGATCATCACGCCGACATGCCCGTCCGCCGTCTTGTAGGGGCGGCGCGAGGGCGAGGTGGCGCGGGGGTAGACCGGCGGGCCCAATGGCGGATCGAACAGCGAGCCGCAGATGTGCTCGGTCGCGGCGAAGGAGACGAGTGTCTCGAACATCGGGACTTCGATTTCCTGGCCCTCTCCGGTCTTTTCGCGCGCATAGAGCGCGGCGATCACGGCATAGGCACCGGTGAGGCCGGCGACCTTGTCGGCGATGACGGTGGCGCTGTAGGTCGGCTCTCCGCCGGAGAGCTTGGCTTGAAGGTCTACGATGCCTGAGGCGGCCTGGACGATATCGTCGTAGGCCGGGTAATCGCGGTAGGGGCCGGTGCGGCCATAGCCATAGAGATTGGCGTAGATGATCTTCGGGTTGGCGGCCTTCAGCGCGGCGTAGTCGAGCCCGAGCCGGGCGATGGCCTGCGCGCGCATCGAATGGATGAAGACATCGGCATCCTTGGCGAGGCGCAGCACGGCATCGCGCGCGGCCTGCTGCTTGAGGTCCAGCGCAAGGCTGCGCTTGCCGCGATTGACATTGAGGAACATCGCGCCGCGCGTCGGGTCTGGACCCGGCGGAATAAAGCGCGTGGTATCGCCGGCGGGGCCTTCGATCTTGATCACGTCTGCACCGAGATCCGCGAAGATCTGCGTGGCATAGGGGCCCATCAGCACGGCGGTGAGATCGAGCACGCGCACGCCTGCCAAAGGGCCGTTTCCGCGCCCGCTCATGTCGCGTTCCCGGTGCTGAAGATGAGCCCTGAATGCCCCATGATTCTCCCGTTTCGTCTGGCCGTTTCGTGGCACTTGGGTCCGCTATGAAGGACGACAAAAAAGCATTCAAGCATGTTTTTTTCTTGGCGGCTTGGCTCCGCCTCCATAGAGTGTGCAGCCGTGAGAGGAGCGGCGCTGGCTTCGGGCATTCCGGGTGCGTAGGCTACCCGCGAACTTGGTAGCCCCGCCGAAGGAAAGGACAAGACATGGATCTGGGACTTCAGGGCAAGAAGGCGATCGTCGTCGGCGGCGCGCGCGGCATCGGCTATGCAGTGGCCGAGATCCTGGCGCGCGAAGGTGCCGATGTCGCGATCAGCGCGCGCGGCGAGGACAGCGTGAAGGACGCGGTTGCCGCACTGGGGCGCTATGGCACGCACGTGGTCGGCAAGCCCTGCAACGTGAAGAAGGCGGACGACTACAAGGCATGGCTTGAATGGGCGATCGAGGCACTTGAAGGCGTCGATGTGCTCGTGCCACTGAGCTCGGCGGGCGGCGGCATGGGCAGCGAAAAATACTGGCACAATGCGTTCGAGACCGACGTGATGGGCCCGGTCCGCGCGGTCGAGGCGGTGATCCCGGTGATGACGCAGCGCAAGGGCGGCTCGATCGTGCTGGTGGCGACGACGAGTGCGCTCGAAGCCATGGGCGGTCCGCAGGCCTACAACGCGATGAAGGCTTCGCTGATCACCTGGGGCAAGCAGCTGGCGCTGGCGCATGGCAAGGACGGCATCCGCGTCAACGTCGTCTCGCCGGGCCCGATCGAGTTCGAGGGCGGTAACTGGGACATGATCAAGGGCACGATGGAGAAGTTCTACCAATCGCAGCTGCGCCAGCAGCCGATGGGGCGGCTGGGCAGGCCGGAGGAAGTGGCGAAGGCGATCGTGTTCCTCGCCAGCGAGGCGGCAAGCTGGTGCAGCGGTTCGCATCTGGTGGTCGACGGCGCCTACACCAACCGGACGCATTTCTGAGATGGACCGGCCGGTGACGCACAAGCCCGTCACGTGGGACACGTCGAAGATGGACGTGAAGCGCGTCGTCGACGTGATCCGCGTGACGCCCGAGACGAACACCAGCCGCACGCCGGTGGACAAGGCGCCCGATCCGGAGCTGGGCCATGATGTGATCCCGGCGGCGCGGTATTATTCGCCCGAGTTCATGATGCTGGAATGGGAGCGAATCTGGACCAAGGTCTGGCTGCTCGGCGGGCGGGCCGACGATATCCCGGAGCCGGGCGATTACATCTGCACCGAGATCGGCAAGGAAAGCGTGCTGATCGTGCGGCAGCACGATGGCTCGCTGCGCTGTTTTCCAAACGTCTGCCTCCACCGCGGCAACCGGCTGCGGCCGGAGGGGATCGGCAATGCGCAGATGTTCCGCTGCATGTACCACCACTGGACTTACGGTCTGGATGGCAAGATCGAGCGGCTGCCGGATCTGTGCACCTTCCCGCAGGGCGGTCCTCCGGGGATGACCCTGCCGAGCCTGCCGGTGACGGAATGGAATGCGTTCGTGTGGTTCTCGCTGAACCCCGACGTCGAGCCGTTTGATGATTACATCGCGCCGCTGAAGGACCATCTTGAGCCCTATCACCCCGAACGCATGGCGTGGAAACGCGATGTGACGGTTGAGTGGGACTGCAACTGGAAGGCCTCGGTCGATGCCTTCAACGAGACCTATCACGTGCAGGGCATCCACCCGCAGCTGCAGTGGTATCTCGATGACGTGAACGTGCAGATCGACTGCTACGAGCGGCACAACCGCTACCTGATCCCGTTTGCCGCGATCAGCCCACGCGTCGCTATGCCGAGCGCGATCCCGCCGGCGATCGAGGAGATCATGCGGCACGCGGGCATGGACCCGGCAGAGTACGAGGGCCGGGTGAGCGACATTCGCCGCGATGTGCAGCTGTTCAAGCGCAAGCACGGCAAGGCGCAAGGGAAGGACTATTCGGCGCTGAACGATGATCAGCTGACCGATGATTATCACTACATGATCTTCCCCAACGTGGCGCTCAACGTGCACGCGGACGACGTGATGATGTTCCGCCAGCGTCCGCACGCGAGCGATCCGAACAAGATGCTCTACGATGTGTGGGTGTTCGAGCTGGTGCCGGAAGGCGAGCCGTGGCCCGAGCGCGTGAAGCACCGCCGCTTCAGGCATGGCGAACGCAGCATCGGGCAGGTGCTGGATCAGGATGCCTACAATCTGCCGACAGTGCAGGCGGGCATGAAGAGCGAGAGCTTCCCGGGGCTGTGGATCGGCGAGCAGGAACTGCGCATCCGCCATTTCCACAAGGTGCTCGACGATTACATCTACGGGCCGGGCGGCAAGCAGGCGGGGGACTTGTGAGCGAGCGCATCCTCCATGTGATCGTCAGCCCGCGCGGGGATCGCTCGCGTTCGGTCAAGGTGGCCGAGCGGCTGATCGCAGGACTGGTGTCGGCGAGCTCCGGCGCGGTGGTCGAGACGCTGAACGTCTGCCAAGCCGATCTGCCAGCGTTGACGGGGCCGGTGATCGAGGGGCGCTATGCGCTGATCGAGGGCCGCGAGGTGGCGGACGCGGTGCGCGCGGAGTGGGGCCGGATCGGTGAGGCGGTGGCGCATTTCCTTTCCTTCGACACCGTGGTGTTCAGCGTGCCGATGTGGAACTTCGGTATTCCCTGGCAATTGAAGCAGTATATCGACACGATCACCCAGCCGGGCATGGCCTTCCGCGTTTCGGAAACCGGCGTCGAAGGGCTGGGCGCGGGCAAGCGGGCGATCCTGGTCGCATCGGGCGCGCTCGATATCCGGTCCGGCGCTCCGGGCGCGGAGCTCGATCATCAGGTGCGCTTCATGCATGCCTGGCTCGGCTTCATCGGGATCACCGATGTACATGTGGTGCACCTGCGCCCGACTTATGGCCCGCCCGAAACTGTCGAAGCGGCAATGGCGGAAGCTTATGCCTCCGCCGAGGCGCTGGTGGCGGACCTGTCGCGCGCCTCGCGCGTGTAGACGAGGTTGGTGCTTTCGAAGGTCACGCATTCGGTGCCGTCTTCGAGCATGACGACATAGCGGGTGACGGCGGTGCCGCGCGGCTTGCCGCTGCGCGAGGGTTCGAGACTGAGGATTTCGCTGGAGACGCGCAAGGTGTCGCCTGCGCGGACCGCACGCTTCAGCCGCAGGCGGTCCCAGCCCACGCCGCAGACGAAATCGATGTCGCCATTGATGGCATGATCCATCTGCCGCCAGATCGCCAGCACATGGATGCCGCTCGCGACGACCTCGCCGAATACCGAGGCGCGCGCGGCTTCGGGATCGGTGTGGAACCACTGCGGATCGTGCGCGCGGGCGAAGTCGACGATTTCCGCTTCGGTGACGGTTCGCGGGGGCGAGAGCTTCTTTTCACCCACCACAAGGTCTTCGAAGGTCCGCCACGGCGTGCCGAGCGGCGAAAGGCTGTCCGTCATTCGCGCACGATGAAGGGCGCGAGCACGGGCTTCACCCGCAGGTGCTCGGGCACGTTTTCCACGCCGATGCGGCGGTCGAGCTCTTCGTGCCAGTTGTAGATACGGCGCTCCTGATAGTTGAGCGACATGCCCTTGAAGCCGGGGCCTTCGACTGATTCCTGGATCTGCGGGGCGAACTGCAGGTCCTCGTAGAGAATGCGCTCCCAGTTCTTGATGCGCATCTCCCACAGCGGGTGGGGATTGGCGGGATCGTGATCGGGCGCGAGCCAGGTCGAGACGACGCGGGTGCGTTTGGGGCCCATCGGCCAGAACTGCAGCAGCGGAATACCGGTGGGTGCAGGTGGCATCACGAAGTTCGGGTAGATTGAGTAGCTGACGTTGTTCTTCGCCACGAATTCCGAGATCGTCGGAATCTCAGGCACGCCGACGGTACCGGGATCGATCCAGCCCTCGCGGCGGTTGGGGGTCGCCATGCGGCTGTGGCCATTGGGCCAGAGCGTGACGATCATCGCGCGGTGATCAAGGAAGCGGTCGACCGTGTTCTCGTGGATCGACTTGAGGTGATAGACCTCGAGGAACGCATCGAGCAGTACCTTGACGTTGCAATCCGTCTCGTACGTCCGACTGTCGACAAGGCGCAGGGTGTCCAGTTGGAGCTGCTCAAGCTCCGCCGCCATCGGGCCGATATGCTGGAGGAGCGGTTCGGCATTCGGGTCGGCATTGAGGAAGATCAGGCTGCCGAGCAGTTCGCAGCGCACCTGGCTCAGCGCGTGGCAGGAAAAGTCGAAGTCTTCGGCAAAGTCGCGCCGGTCGCGGACCGCGGTGAGCTTGCCTTCCAGCGTGTAGGACCAGCCGTGATAGCCGCAGATGAACCCGCGCGCGGTGCCGCTCTCCTCCTTTACGAGAGGTGCGCCGCGGTGCTGGCACGTGTTGTAGTACGCGCGGATGACGCCTGAAAGCGTGCGGGTGACGATCACGGGGGAGCCGGAGTTGCGGCAGAGGAACCACGAGCCGGGCTCGGGCAGCTGGTCGACATGGCCCGCATAGAGCCACGCCTTCTTCCACATCCCCGTGTCCTCAAGCTCGAGGAAGGCGGGATCGACGTAGCGGCCGCCGGGGATCGAGGGCAGCGCCGGGAAATCGACCGGCGGGCCATTGCGCTCGCGTTCCCACGCCATGCGTGCCAGATCGTCGGCAGGGGGCTCTGCAATGAGCACTTCGGACATATGACTCTCTCCCGGAACGACGGGGTTCCGATTGCCATTTAAAAACATTCATGTATGCTTGTAAAGTGATCGTTTTCGGGGTGATTTTGGTGAATTTTTCAATTGTATAACATGGGTTTGCGTCATGATGATGGGCGCTGCGGGAGTGATGCGAATGGAGATTTTGGCGGGTATCTTTCACCACGGCGTGATCGTGGATGATCTGGAAGCGGCGATGGCGCATTTCAGCACGACGATGGGCTGCACCTGGACCCCGGTGCGCACCTTCGATCCGATGCCGGTGTGGAACGCGGCAGGCGAGCAGCTCACGGCCAAACTGCGCGTGGTCTATTCGCACCAAGGGCCGCTGCGCATGGAACTGATCGAGAGCGTGCCCGGCACCGCCTATGACGCAATGCGGGCGCTGGGCCCCTCGCACCTTGGCGTCTGGGTCGATTCGGTGGCGGACAGCGCAGAGGCGATGCTGGCGGACGGCTGGGAACTCGTTTTGGGCGGCGCACCGGCGGACCAAGGTCACGGCGCAATCGCTTACCTGTCGAAGCCCGGCAGCCCGGTGATCGAACTGGTGGCCCGCGCGATCACGCCGGTGATGGAAGAGTGGTGGGCAGCAACCGCATGAGCACGACCTGGCACGACTTGCTGCCCGAGGCCGAGTTCCCGGCCGAAGGCAAACTGGCGGCGCGGCTGGCGGGGTGGCACGTGCTGGTGCTGCGTGCGGATGACGGGAGCTACCGCGCGGTCAATGACCGCTGCACGCATCAGGCCGCGCTGCTTTCGGAAGGCCGTGTGCGGCGCGGTGCGGTGATGTGCCCACTCCACGGCGCGCGTTTCGATGTGCTGACAGGCAAGTGTCTGGGGGCCGCCTATCCCGACCTCCGGACATTCGCGGTGCGCGTGGAGGCTGGCCGGATCACGGTGGAAATTCCCGATGCGCAGCCCGGGCCGGGCGAGACGCCGGTCGTTCTGTAGCCGGCCATGCCGCGAGGCCCGGGCTGATCCGGTTCAGGACGGAGAGGGGCGGTTCGGCAGCTGCGCACTGCCTTTCAGGAGCGAGGCTCCGGCAAGGACAGCCAGCAATGCCAGCCCGCCGAGCGCGGCGGCCTTGCTGCCCAGCGCGTGATCGAGCTGCACGAAGGCAAGCGGGGCGATCAGCACGCCGAGATAGGCAAACGACGTTCCGGTGGCGACGGCTTCGGCGGTACGGCCTGTCGGTGCGGCGCGCAGCCCGAGCTCGGCGAGCAGGATGCCGTTCCAGCCCATCGCGGTCATTCCGAGCAGCATGCTGCCAACCACAAGCCTGAAGGCGGATGGCAGCGGCCAGAGCAGGAGCAACCAGGCCGCGCCGGTCAGGAGACCGATGAGGGCAAGGTGAAGCATCGCCCGACCCCAGCGCGACGTCGTCATGCCGAACACGATGCGCGCCGCAGCTCCTGCCATCGTCGCGATCGCCAGGTATCCGGCGGCCTTGCCTACGGAGAGGCCGTGCAGCCAGACCAGTCCCGGCACGAGATAGGTCGTGAGAGCGGCCTGATTGATCGCGTAGACCCCTGCGATCAGGGCGAGCTGGCGTGTGGCGCGTTCGCTCAAGGCGCTGCGCACAGACCCCAGCAGGCGCTGCCGCGGCGGCAGGTTGGCCGAAAGCGCGCCGAACGGACGCAGCCCGGGGAGCGACAGCACGAACGTGGCGGCGAGCAGCGCCAGCACCGGCAGGGTCATGCTTTGCCACCCCGCCTGCTGCGCGACATGGGGCGCGATGAGCGCGACCAGCGTCGTGCCCACGGGTACGCCCGTCTGCCGCACCGAAACGACCAGCGGCTGCATGGCGGACGAATAGCATTCGGCCAGCACCAGCGAGCTCGACGGGACGATCACCCCGTAGGCGAGGCCCATGAGGACGATGCCGAGGCAGGCTGCGGCGACCTGCAGCGGCGGCGGCGCGATACAGGCGAACAGGGCATAGCCAAGCCCCGTCGCCGCCACGGAGCCAAGCTGGATGGTGCGCACGCTGAAGCTCGCCATCAGCCGTGCAGTGCTGATCGAGCCGACTATGGCCGCCGCATAGATCAGCGAGGTGTAATAGCCGATCCAGCTTTCGGGCAGGTGCTGCGAGCGGACGATGAGCAGGGAGATCGCCAGCGGACCCGCGATCGTGAACGACGCCGCGATCTGGATCAGCGAGGTGGCAAACAGTGTTCCGAGGCCGCTTCGGTGCGGCGCGGAGGAGGCAGGACCGGAGATGGCGGGTCAGCCCTGGCCCCGCTGGACCCGTGCCCCGCCATCGAGCATGCCGCTGATCATGTCGCCCATGTAGACATGCGGCTTGGGATAGGCCGCGCGGCTGTGCTTGAGCCCGAGCGAAAGCGCCGCCTCGACCAGCTTGTAGGTGAGCGGGCCCGGATTGATCAGCGGCACCGGCAGACGTTCGGCAAGCCACGCGTGGCTCTGGTGCATGGTGGTCGAGCCGAGGCAAATCGCCTGAGCGCCGTCCTCTACGCACTGCATCGCGCTCTCGAGCAGCTTGGGAAAGACGTCTTCCTCCTTGCCGCCGAGGAGGTTTGCCACATCCGGTGCGATATTGGGGGAGCGGACCGAGACGCACTTGTCCTCCAGCCCGTATTCGCGCAGCGTCTTGGTGTAGAGCCCCTTCCACGGCGCCCACTGGGTGAGCACCGAGAAGTTGTTGGCGAACAGCAGCGCGGTCAGGAACGAGGCCCGGCCCGGCGAGATCACCGGGATATCGAGCACCGAACGCAGCGCATTCATGCCGGAATCGCTCATCGTATCGATGCAGACGGCATCGTAGCCGTCCATTTCCGCGCTCAGCCCGGCCTCGAAGATCGAGATATCGGCGAGCACATAGTCGTGATGGCTGTCGTACAGCGCGGGCGCGGCCTTGACCGGCTTGTAATCGAACGTGATCCCCGGCCCGAGCCGGACGGAATCGAGCTGGGCCTTGCGGTTGGCGACGCCTTCGTCGTCGAGCGGAAACGGAACGATCACCAGAACGCGCTTGTCGGCCATGACGGGATCCTCTTCGGAGCGCGGTGCGCCGGCACCGCGGCATCGGGTTTGCCTGAGGCAGGAACTATGCTAGCTTAATCACCAATGGTCCAGACCAATAATCCACCCACCGGAATTCGAACGACCCACGGATTGCCTGCCATGTCCAGCCAGCCCCTTCCGCGCTATCGCGAAATCGCCGACCGCATCCAGGGCGAGATCGCGTCGGGCAAATGGCCGGTGGGCGAGCAACTGGCCCCCGAGCACGTGCTGGCAAGCGAATACGACGTCAGCCGCTTCACCATCCGCGAGGCCATGAGCCGGCTCGAGGAAAGCGGCCTGATCAGCCGCCAGCGGCGGCGCGGCACGATCGTGACGGCGCAGCACCCCGTCGAGCAGATGGTGCAGAAGCTCGGTTCGATGGACGAACTGCTGCAATATGCGCCACAAACCCGGCTCAAGCCGATCCGCACGAGCATCGTCGAAGCCGATGTCGCGCTGGCGCAGATGCTGCCCTGTTCGGTCGGTGCGTCCTGGGCGCGGATCGAGACCATCCGCACCGAGGCCAAGCGCAGCCCGGTCTGCTGGAGCGACATCTACGTGCCGGCCGAATTTGCAGGCGTGGCGGAGCGCATCGGCAAGGACACCACGCCGGTGTTCCAGCTGATGGAGCAGATCTACGGGATGCACGCCGCCGATATCAACGCGGAGCTGTTCGCAGGCTCGCTCTCGCAGCGCAAGGCCGAGGCGCTCGACGTCGCGCCCGGCAGCCCGGCCCTCATCATCGTGCGCCGCTACCGTGATCGCACCGGGCGCCTGTTCGAGGTTTCGGTCAGCGAACACCCGGCTGGGCGCTTTTCCTATTCGGTCGATCTCAAGCGCAAGGAAGGAAGCCTCGCGGCGTCATGACAGAGCAATTCACCACCATGGCGCAATTGAAAAGCGGCCCGGTAATCACCGCCATGCCGATCCGCAGTTTCCTGTTCGCCCCGGCCAATCACCCGCGCAAGGTCGAGAAGGTCTTTGCGAGCGGGGCGGATGCGGTGATCCTCGATCTTGAGGATGCCTGCGCGGCGGCGGAGAAGGCCGCGAGCAGGGCGAGTGCGGTGGATGCGCTTTCCGCGCCGCGCCCCTGCCTCGGTTATGTGCGGATCAACGCCGCCGATACCGAATGGTGCCTGCGCGATCTTGATGGCGTGATCGGGCCCTGGCTCGATGGCATTGTCGCGCCGAAGATCGAAAAGCCCGAGGAGATCGTGCTGATCGACTGGCTCATTGCCCAGTTCGAGCGCGAGCGCGGCCTGCCGATCGGCCGGATTGACCTGATGCCTATCATCGAGACCGGCGCGGGGCTCCATGCGCTCGACGCGATCATTGCCGCAGGGACACGGATCAAGCGCATCTCGTTCGGCGCGGGCGACTTTACCCGCGACATGCGGATGAAATGGAGCGCGGACGAGGCCGAGCTGGCCTATGCGCGCGGGCGGCTGGTGCTGGCGTCGCGGGTCGGCGGGCTGGAGGCGCCGATCGACACGGTGCATATCGACCTCGACGACGAGGAGAGCTTTGCCGGTTCGGTAGTGACCGGCGTGAAGTTCGGCTTCCAGGGCAAGCTGCTGATCCATCCCAAGCAAGTGGCGCTCACCAACCGCTCGTTCATGCCGAGCGAGAAGGAGATCGCGCGGGCGCGCAAGATCGTCGACGCCTTCACCGCCGCCGAGAACGCAGGCTCCGCTTCGATCAAGGTCGACGGGTACTTCGTCGACTATCCGATCGTCGAGAAGGCGCAGCAGGTCCTCGCCATGGCCGAGCGGCTCTAGCCGAGCCAATCCGCCAACACGGCCGCGCTGTCTGCGCCCAGCGCGCGCCCGGCCCAGCGGATGGCGCCCGGCGTTGCGCTGAGGCGGGGGCACACGGCGGGAAGCGTGAGTTCCCCGGCGCGCTCATCCTCGATGCACACCAGATTGCCACGCGCCGCATATTGCGGATCCTCGAAGATCTCGTCGATGCCGTAGACAGGTCCGCAGGGCACCTGCCCGGCTTCGCAGGCGGCGAGCACCTCGTCGCGCGTCATGCCGCTGGTCCAGTGGCTGACGAAGGCGTCCACTTCGGCGCGGCGGGCCTCGCGTTTCCGGATCGTGCCGTAGATGCCGTCGCCGGTCACGTCCATGCGGTCCATCACCTCGGCGAGGCGGCCAAAGATCTTGTCGTTCGTGCAGGCGATCGCCACCCATTTCCCGTCCTTGGTGGGGTAGTGACTGTGTGGCACGGCATTGACCGTGCCCGCTCCCATCCGCTGCCGCACGTAGCCGTGCCGGGCATAGGCGGGCGCCAGCTCGTCGAGCAGCCGGAAGGTGCCCTCGTAGAGCCCGAGATCGATGATTTGCCCACGCCCTGTGCGCTCGCGGACATGCAGCGCGGTAAGCACGCCGAGCGCGGCGTAGACGCCGGTGAGATAGTCCGAGAGGGTTGCGGTGCCCGGCGAGGCCGGCGGCGCGTCCGGCTCGCCGCAGAGGAAGGAAATGCCGCTGAAGGCATTGGCGATGCGGCCGAAACCGGGCCGGTCGCGATAAGGGCCGGTCTGCCCATAGGCCGTCACCCGCGCGATGATGAGGCGCGGATTGAGGGCCTGCAGTACATCGGGTCCGATTCCCCAGCGTTCCAGCGTCCCGGGCTGGAAGTTCTCGACCAGCACGTCCGCCTTGGCCGCCAGCCGGAGCAGCGTCTCCGCGCCTTCCGGGGTGCGCAGGTCGAGCTCGAGCGAGCGCTTGTTGCGCCCCTCGCTCAGCCAGACGAGCGTATCGCCGGCCTCGGTCGGTGTGCCGAACTTGCGGACCGGATCGCCGCTGCCGGCGAGCTCGACCTTGACCACGTCCGCTCCGAATTCCGCAAGATAGGTCGCGCAATAGGGCCCGGCGATGAACGTGGCCAGATCGAGCACCTTGAGGCCTTCGAAGGCACCTTGGGGCAGGCTTGCGGGAGGCATTTCGCACACTTTCTATTGGTCCAGACCTTTTTCCCGCGTAAGGGAATGGCAAAGGGCCATCAAGGCCGAATGTTGTATGCCGAAGGGGAGCCTGCGCCGTGCTCAAGTCCGCCGAAGCCTATCGTGAATCGCTGCGCAGCCTTGCCCCGCGCGTTTATGTCGGCGGCGATCTGGTGGCCTCGGTGGCGGATGAGCCCCGGCTGGAGCCCGGCATCAACGCGGTGGGGCTGACCTACGATTTTGCGCTCCTGCCCGAATCCGCGAAGGTCATGGTCACGACCGGACTTTCCGGCGATCCGGTCAACCGCTTCCTCGCGATCAATCGCAGCCGGGAGGACCTGCTCGACAAGCTCGAGGCGGTGCGCCTCACCTGCCAGTATGGCGGCTGCACCCAGCGCTACCTGACCCACGACGCGTTCAACGGGCTGTGGGAAGCGACCTGGCGCATCACCCAGCGCACCGGCAGCGAGAGCCATGACCGGCTCAAGGCCTATATCGCCCACGCGCAGGCGCATGACCTCGCCATCGGCATCGCCATGACCGACGGCAAGGGCGACCGTTCCAGGCGCCCTTCGGAGCAGGTCGAGCCGCTGTCCTATGTCCATGTGCGCGAGCGGCGCGCGGATGGCATCGTGATTGCCGGCGTGAAGGCCATCGTGACGGGGGCGCCCTATATGCACGAGTTCCTCGTGCTGCCATGCCGCCGGATGCGTGCCGAAGACCGCGACTTTGCCGTCGCCTGCTCGGTGCCGATCGACGCGCCGGGCATCACCGTGGTCTCGCGCCCGGCGGGCCGTCCCGGCAATGCGGCGGCCAGGTTCAGCGCCAAGTTCGCGCAGTCGGTCGCGGCAGTCCACTTCGACGATGTGTTCGTGCCGTGGGACCGGGTGTTCATCGATGGCGAGACCGAAGAAGCGCACCTGATGACCACCAATTACGCTTCGCACCACCGGCACAGCTGCATCGGCGCACGCGCGGGCTTCGGCGATCTGCTGATCGGCGCGGGCGCGCTGATGATGGAGGCCAACGGGCTGGACCTCGACCGTATCGCCCATCTCAAGGACAGGATGGTCGAACTGATCAAGATCACCGAAGGCTTCTATGCCTGCGGCGTGGCGGCCTCGACCTTCGGCGAGGAAGACGCCGCGGGCAATTTCCGCCCCGAGCAGATCTATTCCAACATCGGCAAACTGCTGCTGGCCAACCAGATCTACGACATGCACCGGCTCGCGCACGAAGTGTCGGGCGGGCTGGTGGTCGGCTTGCCCGGCCCGGAGGAGGACCACAACCCGGATACCGCCCCGATGATCGAGAGCCTGCTGCGTGGACGGCCCGACGTTCCCTATGCCCACCGCGCCAATGTCGCGCGGTTCATCGAGGATCTCACTGCTTCGGAAACGGGCGGCTGGTATTCGGTGATCAGCCTCCACGGCGGCGGCTCGCCCGAGGCGATGAAGCTGGAAATCCTGCGCAACTATCCGGTGCAGGACCGCAAGGACCTCGTGCAGGCGCTGCTCGATCGCGGCGCGCTCGATCTGGGCAAGGGCCCCGCGCGCGACAAGCAGCCGGGCCGGTGCTGCACCAAGGGTTGCGCGGAATAAGCTCTCAGCGCGGGCGCACGGTTGCCATCGGCAGGTTCGAAACGCGCGCCATTTCGCCGCTCGCGAACAGGCCGGGATCAGCCAGATAGGCCCGCGCCATCGGCATGGCATCGAGGCCCCAGAACAATTCGTCCCCGATAGCCAGCGTGGGCACGCCATAGACGCCCGCTGCGACGGCTGCTTCAGTGTTGCTGCGCAGCCGGTCCTTCACCTGCGGGCCGTTCGCGGCCTCCAGCGGTACACCCAGCGCATCGGCGAGGGCTGCTGCTGTCTCGGGACTTTCCGGATTGCGCCCCTCACCCCACACCAGCCAGAAAGCAACCGCCACATCGGCGACGCTGAGGTCACGCACGCAGAGCAGCCGCAGCAAGGCCAGCGGATTGAACGGATGCGCGGGCGGCGTGCGGAACGGGATGCCGCGCTCGTCCGCGATCCACTGCGCGATGCGGTAGGTCTGCGTGCGCTTGGCGGGGATTTCCGCCGGGCCGAGATGGCCGAACGCCTTCAGCAAGCCGGCGAACAGCACGGGGCGGAACGTGACCTCGTGCCGATCGCAAAGCTCCTCGATCTCCGGAACGGCCAGCGCCGCGAACGGCGAGATGACATCGAAATACCAGACGAGGGGCGGTGTCGGCGGCTGCTGTCCCGTCTCCATCAGAACGGGATCGCGCGGTCTGGCTGCGGCAGGATCGTGGTGCGCAGCATCAGCCGTTCATGCTCGCCATCAAAATCGTCGCGGCGGTGCATGGTGCAGGCATTGTCCCACAGGATGGCATCGCTCACGCGCCAGTCGTGGCGGTAGATGAACTCCTCCCGCGCGGTCCAGGCGAACAGCTCGTCGAGCACGGAACGGCTCTCGTCCTCCGGCAACCCATTGATCTTTATAGTCATGCCGGGGCAGACATAGAGCGCGCGCCGCCCGCTATAGGGATGCGTGCGCACCAGCGGGTGCACGATATCGGGCGTGAGGTTCTTCTGCTTGGCGTTCGTGTCGGTCGAATACATCCGGTTGAACGCGACGTATGACTGGATCGCGGTACGCCCGTCGACCACGTCCTTGAGATGGCGTGGCAGCCGGGCATAGGCCGCGGTCATGTCGGCAAAATGCGTGCCGCCGCCCGCAGGCGGGATCTTCACCGAGTAGAGCAGCGAGGCGATCGCCGGCTTGGGCAGATAGATCTGGTCGAAATGCCAGCCCACCTCACCATCGGCCAGCGCCCCGGTGGGCTTGCCGTTCTCGCGGATATTGGTGATCTGCAGCAGTTCGGGATGGGTCTTGTTGAGCCACTCTTCGCGCAAGTGGATCTCGAGCGGACCGATCCGGCGGCTGAACTCGATCAGATCTTCCTTCTCGATCTGCTGATCGCGGAACAGCAGCACTTCATAGCGCAGCCACAGCGCCTTGATCTCGTTGAAGACGTCGGCATCCATATCGCGCGAGAGCGTGACGCCGACCACTTCGGCGCCGAACGTCTCGGCCAGCGGCCTGACTTCGAGTGACTTTGCAACCATGTCCTGTCCCTGTTTAGCCCGCGTTGGTGGTCTGGGCGATTTCCGCGATGATTTCTGCCGTGGTGGCCACCCGGCCCCAGAGGCGGCGGAAGGTGTTCTCGTAGGCGTCCTGCATGAGATCGCTGCAGGTGCCCGAGGCATCCGAGGCGAGCACCACGCCGAAGCCCCGGTCCGCCGCTTCCTGCCCGGTCATGCCCACGCAGTTGTTGGTGGAAACGCCCGTCACGATGATCTCGCGAATGCCCTTCGAGGTGAGGTGCGCGCCGATCCCGGTGGATGCAAACGCACCCATCGTCACCTTGTTGAACACCGGTTCGCCCGCAAGGGGCTTCAGCGCATCGACGATCTCGTGCTCGCGCGTGCCCGCGTGGTTGTTGGTACCTTCGAAGAACGGGCGCATGTGGCGCGGCGCATCGCTGTAGTCCGGCCGCTCGCTGCCCACCGTCACGTGCACGACATGGGTGCCATTGGCGCGGAATGCGGCGAGCATCCTGCCGATGTTCGGGATCAGCAGCGCATCGATCCGGTCGAACCGATAGGCGGCGCTGTCGAGGGTGCCCTGGCGTGCCAGCAGCGCGCCAAGCCCATGGTCGCGGCTGCCACTGGCGTACTGCATGTCGACCACGACGAGTGCCGTGGTCCGCGCACTCATGCTGACGGGTGCGGTGAAGCCTTCAACGTAGCTCGACATCGCGGGAGCCCTTTTGATTGGTCTGGACCTTTTCCTAACACCGCCTTGACAAGCGGTGCAATAGGAAGAACCATGAGACGAAAGGAAACCGGCCATGAAACTGTTCTACTCGCCCTTTCACACCTTCGTGCACAAGGTGCTGGTGACCGCGCACGAGTGCGGGCACTGGGACAATCTGGAGCGTGTCGCGACTTTCCCGTTCAAGAACAACGCGGGCGAGGATTGCGGTGACAGCTACGACATCTCGCCGCTCAATCCTCTGGACAAAGTGCCCACGCTGGTCACCGACGATGGCCAGGTGATCTTCGCCAGCCAGGCGATCTGCGAATACCTCGACAGCACCGCGACCGCGAGGAAGATGTATCCCGCGCCGGGGCCGAAGCGCTGGGACGCGCTGCGCCGCCTCTCGCTTTCGGACACGATTTTCGAGAGCACTGTCCAGATGGTGATGGAGCAGTGGAAGCCCAAGGAACAGTGGAACATGGGCCTGTTCGAATGGCTTTGGCCCAAGTTCATCGCCGGGCTGGATTCGCTGGAGCGCGATGCTCAGGCCGGATGGGACGAGTTCGATGTCGGCCATGCCGCGATGCTGCACGCGATCAGCTATCTCGGCTTCCGCGCCGAATTCTATGAGGCCAAGGACCCGATTCACCCCAATTTCAACTGGCGCGAAGGCCGCCCGGCACTGTCCGCATGGTTCGATGAGGCGATCCAGCGGCCTTCGGTCCAATCGCACTACAACAAGCCGTTCGAAGGCGATGACAGCGCCGCTGCCTGTCAGGCGGCTGTCAAGGCCTGCCTCGCGCTCCGGTCATGATCGACCTCTACTACTGGCCCACTCCAAACGGCCACAAGATCACGGTCGCGCTGGAGGAGATGGGGCTCCCCTACACGGTGAAGCCGGTGAACATTCTGGGCGCTGAACAGCATACGCCGGAGTTTGCAGCGCTCAGCCCCAACACGCGCATTCCGGCGATTGTCGATCATGACGGGCCGGGCGGTGCGGCGCACAGTGTGTTCGAATCCGGCGCGATCCTGATGTACCTCGCTGAAAAGTCGGGCCGCTTCTGGCCCGAGGACGCTGCGGCGCGGTCGGACATGATCCAGTGGCTGTTCTTCCAGTGCGCCAACGTCGGTCCGATGTTCGGCCAGTGCGGCCACTTCCGCGGCTATGCGCCGGAGCGGATCGAATACGGCATCAACCGCTACTGCGGCGAGACGGTGAAGCTCTACGGCGTGATGGACCGGGTGCTCGGCACGCGGGCCTATCTTGCGGGCGCGGACTATTCGCTGGCCGACATGGCGACTTACCCGTGGTGTGCGCCGAAGATCCGCGATCTCCATGCCATCGAAATCGAGCAGTTCCCCAACGTGAAGCGCTGGGTGGGCGAGATCGAGCGCCGGCCTGCTGTGCAGCGCGGGATGGCGGTGCTGGGGGATGTGATGAAGATCGGCAACCCCGACGAGAAAGCCCGCGAAGCGCTCTTCGGAAAAGCCTGAACCCCTGAAATCTCAGCAGAATATCACAAGGAGGAATCCGCAATGAGCGAATGGCAAGAGGCGGGACCGGGGCAGACAGCGCTGCCTTATCCCTACTACATCGACATCGTGACGAAGCGTTACTTCGACGGCGTCGACAACAAGGCGATGGACCAGGTTCTCGACTGCTTCACCGAAGACGCGATCCTGACCGAAGTGACCTCGAACACCGTCCACAACGGCAAGGCTGCGATCCGGGCGATGTTCACCAAGCTCTTCGCCGACTTCTCGGACATCTGGCACGGCAATTTCGTCCACACCGCAGACCCCGCCAGCAACTCGGTCTGCTCGCAGTTCACCGTGCTGATCACGCCCCATGGCGGTGACGAGCTGCGCTACGAGAACTGCAACCGCTTCTACCTCAATGGCGACAAGTTTCACCGGGTCTATGTCTACATGAGCGGCGACAACCTGCTCAAGGAAGGGGACGCCTGATGCAGTACGAACCCACTCTCAGCCGCGCCGAACTGATCGAGCTGGCCACGCAGAAGTATTTCGCCAGCGTGGACCGCAAGGATATCGAAGCCGCGCTCGATTGCTTCCATGAGGAAGCACTGTTCTGCGTCCAGACCGAGTTCACCCGCCATGCGGGCAAGGCCGCGATCCGCAAGATGTTCGAAGGCTTCATGGGGGCCTACGAAACCATCGTGCACAAGGACTTTGTCTGCACGGTGGACGAGAAGAACGGGCGCATCACGGCGAGCTTCGAAGCGGTGCTGACCGCCGAGGATGGCACCGTGACGCGGCTGTTCAATACCAATTTCTGGCGCATCCGCGATGGGAAGTTCCAGGAAGTCTACGTCTACTTCAGCGGGGCGAACGTCCTCGTCTGATCTTGCCAAGGGAGCGGCGATCATGACGGACACGACCGGCGCGGCGCCGCTCCTCGGGCGCACCGCGCTCATCACCGGCAGCTCGTCGGGCATCGGCGCGGGGGTGGCGCTTGCCTTTACCCGCGCCGGGGCGGCGTTTGTCATCATCAACTATCCGCATGAAGCAGAGGCCGTGGCTGCCGAGGCCGTGGCAGAGGAAGTGCGCAGCCTTGGCGCGAAGGCGCTGGCGGTGCAGGCCGACGTTTCCGATGAAGGCCAGGTGACGGCCCTTGTCGCGGCGGCGCTAGAAGCGGCAGGCCGGATCGACATTCTCGTCAACAATGCCGGTATCGGTCATGGCGACACGGTCGAAGACCTGCCCATCGCCACATGGGACCGCGTGATCGGCATCCACCTGCGCGGCACCTTCCTGATGACCCATGCCGTGCTGCCGGGCATGTATGCTGCTGGGTTCGGCCGGATCATCAACACCGCCTCGCAGCTTGCCTACAAGGGCGCGCCGGGGCTTTCGGCCTATACGGCGGCGAAAGGCGGGATCATCTCGTTCACGCGCTCGCTCGCGCTGGAAATCGGCAGCCGCGACGTGCGGGTCAATTGCGTGGCACCGGGCGCGACGCGCACGCCGATCCTCGATGCCGTGCCTGCCGATGTGCTGGAGGCGATCCGCGCTGGCATTCCCATCGGCCATCTCGCGGATGTTGCCGATATCGTGCCGTCTTACGTGTTCCTTGCGAGCGAAGCCGGACGGCATTTTCAGGGGCAGGTGCTGAGCCCCAATGGGGGTGATCACTTCCTGTGACGGACCGCTCTCCGGGGATTGCCCGGAGAGCGCCGCCTAGAGCGCTTTCCAACCAATCTGGCTCACCGTGATTGCGTCAGGAAGCTTCTCGGCGCGACGCTGTCCTAGGGGCTTCCTGACGCAACCGCAAAGCGGCGGGCCGCTCTTGGCCCATCGCCACGTTGATCGTCGGTCACTATGGACAAGCATAGCTCCCTCCTCTCGCCTAGCGCTGGGCCAAAATCGGCTCCGTCCCGGCGAGCCAGATTGGTCGGAAAGTGCTCTAGTCGTTTGCGACCACTTCCTCGATCACGGCCGCATAGGGCTTGGTATCGGCCGCCCGCTGTTCGAGTTCCTCGCGCTCCTGATGCACGATGCGCAGCACCGTATCGAGGTAGCTGTCGCGCCAGGCATCGCGCTCGGCGCGCACCTTGGCGTCGGGCTTGTAGGCATCGACGGCCGCGCGGGTGGGCGCGGTGCCCGCCTCGGCCAGCCGCTCGATGGTGTCGATCCGGTCGCGCAGCACCGCGACTTCACCGGCCAGCGCCAGCGTGATCGCCAGCGTCTTGTCGATGGCGGGATCGGCAAAGTACTGCGGCCGCTCGCCGCGGGCCTTCTTCTGAAGGGTGATAGTCTCGGCCATCCGGGTCTTCCTTACTTCTGCACGCCCCAGAGCCACCAGGCCCCGCCGCCACCGAAATCGCCGCCCTGGAACACTTTGGTGCGGCGCTCGGTCGCCTCGAAGGCGCTGGGCTGATAGGCTTCGAACGCCTTGGCCGGATCGAACCCGGTCTGCGCCGCAAGATCGGCAGGCACCAGTTCGTGGCTTGCGCCCCAGTAGGGCTCGTTGTTGTTGCGCGTGTCCCAATCGAGCATGAACGCGTCATAGGCCGGCAGGTCGCGATAGGGCGGCGTTTCGGCGTGGACCACCAGCCCGCCCGGGGTGAGCAGGCGGTTGCACTCCTGCATGATGCGCCGCATCGCCGCGTTGCTGGTCTCGTGGACCAGAATGTGGCTGACGATCAAATCGAAGAAGCCATCTGCGAAATCGGTGCTTTCCGCATTCTGCTGGCTGAAGTGCACGGTCTTGCCCATCGATTGCGCGCGGGCATGGGCATAGCGCAGCACCGGTGCGCCGACGTCGATTCCGTAGACTTCGGCATCGGGGAAGGCGTCGCAATAGCTCAGCGTCGAATGGCCGACCGTGCAGCCCATGTCGAGAATGCGGCGCGGCTTGAAATCGGGATGGTTCTCCTTGATCCACGCGATCGTCGTATCGCCGATGTCGCTGTTGAGCGGCCCCATGCGGCCCATCGCGTAGATGTAGACGGCGGTATCGTAGACCGCGCCGTTGGCGACGTCGTCGGCCGTGAATTCGGTGTGGTAGCCGCCCGGCATGCAGTGGATATCCACGCCGCGATGGTACTTCGGGATTTCAAGGTCCGGGTTGAGGCGCAGGGTGCCCGCCGCTTCTCCGCCCTTCCCAGCTGCGGCGATAAGGTCGGGCAGCTGGCGCTCGACCGGAATCTGCACCGACTTCCACATCATCTCCTGGCTGTTGCGCTGCATCGCGCTCCAGAAGGCGAAATAGGGATCGTTGCTCATCGCCTTGCGGATATCGGCATAGGTTTCGGGTTCTGCGCCCGTCGCCTTGGTGAAAGCAGGCTTGGCGCGCGCTTCGTAGGCATCATGGTTGCCCAGCGAGACCTTGGAGGCGAGGTGGAACTTGAGGCTCTTCACGAACTCCTGACGCGCAAACTCGTCAGACGTTGTCTGCGGCAGAACGCCGTGGCGGAATTGGGTGGTCAGATCCTGGGTGGCAGTCATGACATCCATCCTTTGGTGAGGTTCGAAAACAACGCTAAACCGAGACTTCCCGCAAAAACGACGCCAGTCCAGCGGCAAAATTGTCAGCGTCAAGGTCGGGTTCGAAGTTGGCGCCGTCGATCGGCAGCACCCGCGCATCAGGGCGCATTTCGGCGGCGCGGCCGAGATAGGGATGCAGCACGTCGTCCGGTGCGGCGGCGATCATCATCGGCACCTTGATCGCCTTGTAGAACGAGGGGAAATCCTGCCCCCACACCGCACTGTAACTCTTCACGCGGCCGATGTAGGCGCGCATCTGATCGCACATTTCGCGGTGGATCAGCTGCGGATCGGCATGGGCACCCAGCTGGCGCAGGTATTCCCAGTTCTCGAGCAGATAGCTGCCAGAGACCACCGGCGAGAAAGGCACGCCATAGTATTTGGAAAACTCGACTCGCTCCTCGGTGGTCAGCGGCACCGGCCCGATCATAGTCAGCGAGGCGACAAGGTCCGGCTGGCGCGCGGCAAGCTCCACCCCGATGCACGAACCGGTATGATGGCCGACGACATGGCACTTCGTGATGCCCAGCGCGCGCACCGCTTCGCCGAGCCAGCCGACATATTCGGTCATCGAGGGATAGTGATCCTCGGGCACGTCGAACGAGCCGCCGAAGCCGGGCGTGTCGAGCGCATGCATCGGCCATTCGCCCTTCAGCCGCTGCATGGTCTTGAGCCACATCTGGCCCGAGCTCGCGGTCTGGTGGAAGAATACCACGGGCACACCGCTGTCGGCCGCCATGCTGCGGACATGGATTTGCCCGCCGCTCGTATCCACGAAGCTCTTGCGCACGCCCGCTTCGCTCATTTCGTCAGTTCCTGCATTTGAGCAGCGGCATGACCCGCTCGCCGAAATCGGTGATCCCGCCGACGAAATCGGGCCAGCTGAACAGCATGCCGTCGATGCCGGTCTCCTCTGCGATCTCGTCGATGCGGAGGGCAAGCGTCTCCGGGCTGCCCGCCAGGACGGGAATGCCCATGAAGGCCATGTTGCCTTCTTCAAGACCAAGCGAGAGCCCGGATTTGAGGCGCTCGGCAATGCCGCCGGCGTTGGTGTCCATCGCCGCGCTAGCCATGATGTTGGCAATGGCGCCGTGGTCCGCTCCCGCGATGATCGTATCCGCCTGCGCCTTGGCCTCGGCATCGGTGCGCGCGACGATCATGTGCATCAGCGCGTAAGTGCCCACCTTGCGGCCATGCGCTGCAGCGGCTGCATGCACGTTGGCGACGATCGACTTGAGCGCTTCGGGATGCGCGATAACGAAGTTCTGGTCGCCCATCTCGGCAGTGAAGGCGATACCCTTGGGGCTTTGCCCGGCGCAGACGATAGGGATTTCGCGGCCCGGCTGTGGATAGACGCTGCATCCATCGAGCGAGAAGAACTCGCCCTTGAACGAGGTCTCGCCGGTGCGCCACAGATCCTTGAGGACCGTCAGGTATTCGCGCGCGTAGTCGTAGCGGCGGTCGAAGTACTCATCCCCGCGCCACAGGCCCATCTGCGTGTATTCGGGCTTGTTCCAACCGGTGACGATGTTGAGCCCGCAGCGCCCTTCGCTGATGTCGTCGATGGTCGAGATCATCCGCGCGACCACGGGCGGATGCGCGCTCAACAGTGTCACACTTGGGAACAGCCCGATGGTCTTGGTATCAGCCGCAAGCGCCGCCATCAGCGTGAAGCTTTCGAGGCAGGCGTCCCAATAGCCGGTCTCGCCGCCGAAGCCTTTGAACTTCATCATCGACAGCACGAAGTCGAGCCCCAGGCGCTCGGCTTCCTGCGAAATGGCCTTGTTGTGCTGGTAGGTCGGCAGATAGACCGGGCTGCCCTTCGACGGGATATAGCCGTTGCTGCCGTTGGGGAGGAAAACACCGAATTTCATGCCAATCGCTCCGATGCCTCTTTCTTGCAGCCGTTATAGCCCGAGCGCTCCGGGGTTCATCAGGCGATCCGGGTCCACCACGGCCTTGACACGTGCGACCAGCTCGCCCAGCGCCTCGTTGTTCATGATCTCGCGGTAGGGGTAGTACTTCCCGATCTGCAGATGCAGCCCGCCGAGTTCATCGAAGAGGTCGCGCAATTCGTCGCGCAGGCCGAGCGCGACCGCCCGGCGCGCTTCGTCGGCGGGAATGTCGCGCCACTTCTCGGCAAACTCAGGCTCGATCAGCGAAAGGCGGAATTCTCCGAGCTGATCGTGCCAGTAGAAGCTGGGCTCGATCACGAATTCCGGGCCAGAGAAGCATGTGAGGTAGCTGGTCTTGATGCTCCACTGCTCCATCAGCGGCTTGCGCTCCGCGAGGAAGCGCTCGGTCGCCTGCGCCGCCGGAATGGCGCGCGAAAGCGGGAAGTAGCCGTGCACCGGGATCCAGATCTCGCCCTGCGAGCCCAGGAGGATCGTCCGCACGCCGCCGAACGGCGCGTTGCGGAAGACGGTCGGGATCGAATTGGCCATTTCGGTGCCGCCTTCATCGGCGCAAATCTCGGCAGCCAGATCGGTATGCTCGGCCGCCACAACCTCGGTGAGCGCATCGAGTGTCATATGCAGCGAATAGGGCACGTTGCGGAGAATCTTCTTGCCGCCCAGCGCAACGCGCGCCGCGTTCTTCAGGCCCTTGAGACCACCCTTGCGCGCAATCTTGCCGACGAGCGAGAGCCCTTCCTCGAAGGTGATGCCCTGATTTTCGAATCCGGCGTTGTAATAGGGATCGAAGCCATAGCATTCGGACGCGATGCCAAGCCGCGCGATGCGCACTTGCGCTGCGAGCATCGCCTCGAGCGTATCGAACTTGTACGAGAGGTAGCCGGTGTGGCCCGCCGTGCGCACCAGCCGCAGCGCCGCGACCGCCTTCACGCCCATCGCGCCGGTATCGGCGGTGAACAGCCCGGTCACGTCGGGGCCGAAATGGCGCCAGAACGGGCTCGAATTCTTGTGCGCCCAACTGCCCGTGGTCAGCACGCTGCCATCGGCGAGCACGACCTTGAGCCCAATCACTGTCTGCGCTGCCGTGCCGCCGGTGCCGGACCCGTGGAACAGGCTGTTCTGCGATAGCGCGCCGCCGACCGTGGCATAGGCGCCGGACAGCGGCCCCCAATAGGGTGTGCGCACGCCGTGCGGCGCGAGCGCCTCGTGCAGTTCCTTCCAGGTGCAGCCGGTTTCGACGATCACGTACATGTCGTCGGCATTGATCTCGATCACGCGGTTCATCTTGCGTATGTCGATCAGCACGCTGCGCGCGCGTTCGGGCGTATAGCCGCTGGTATAGCTCATCCCACCGCCGCGCGGGACCACCGCGAAACCGGCACGTGTGGCAACGCCCACTGCATCGGCGAGCGCTTCGACGCTGGCTGGCTGGAGCACCATCGCAGCGACTTCATGCGGGCGAAAGCTGAGGTCCTGAGAGTAGAAGGCGCGGCTGGCATCATCGAGCAGGACATTGTCGCGGCCAAGAATTTGCCGGAGCTGCTCAATCGTCGCGCCGTCGGCGGAAGGACCGCCGCTGCTACCTTCGCCCGCTTGATCCTGAGGAATCGCCGCCATGCTCATCTCCCTCGCTTTACTCGCAAAAATGTATACTAGGTTTGATGATCCGCAAGCTCAAATCCAATTACTCGGCAATCTTTGTGCACATTTCTCGCCAAAGTTCCCGAAGTAGCCTTGTCGCTTGATCTCTTGGGATGCATCCTGCCGGGCGGCAAAAACGTCAGCAAAATGCAGTTTGAAAGGATGTTTCACATGCGAGCAGCATTGGTATCCGGCGCCGGAATCGGCATCGGCGCGGCGACAGCAAAAATCCTCGGGCGCGAGGGCTATCATGTGATCGTGAGCGACATTCTGAAGGCAGAAGGCGAGGCTGTGGCCGAGGAGATCCGGGCAGCAGGCGGCTCGGCCGAACATGTCACGCTCGATGTCGGCGATACCGAAGCGTGCGATGCCGTGATTGCCGATATCGATGCGCGGTTCGGCGCGCTTTCGGCGCTCGTCGCCAATGCCGGGATCGCGCCGCGAGCCGCCTATCCGATCCTGACGGACGGGAAGTGGGACGAAGTCCTGAACGTAAACCTCAAGGGCCAGCTGCGCCTGATCCGCGCTGCCGCCCCGGCTATGAGCGCGCGGCAGCAAGGCGCGATCGTCTGCGTTTCCTCCATTGCCGGCGCAGTGGTCGGTTGGGACGATCACTGGCACTATTCCGCCGCCAAGGCCGGGATCACCGGCATGGTCAAGGCGGCGGCCTGCGAACTTGCCAAGGCAAATGTGCGGGTCAATGCCGTCGCACCGGGCTTCATCCGCACGGCCCAGATTCTTTCCGAAGAGAACTCGCTGGGGCCGGAGGGGCTGGCCGCGGCCGAAACAACGGTGCCGCTGCGCCGGGCCGGACATGCTTCGGAAATCGGTGAAGTGATCGCCTTCCTCTTGTCCGACAAGGCGAGCTACGTGACCGGGCAGACGATCGTGGTGGACGGCGGCCTGACCGTCGCGCTCTGAAACTGCCGCCGCGCGCTCTGCAAGGGGCACAAAAAAACCGGGCCATGCAGCGCTGCATGGCCCGGTTCTGTTTCAGGCTGACGGTTCAGTTCAGAACTTGAACGTCCCTTCGACGCCGATGGTGCGCAGCGCACCCGGAGCGACGAACGCGCCGCCAAATTCCGGCGCGACGATCACTTCCTGAAGGTAGCGCTTCTTGGTCACGTTGTTGGCGAACGCCACCAGCGACCAGTGATCACCCTTCAGACCGCCACGCAGGTTGAGGATGCCGTAAGCATCGCGGCGGCTGTTGGTGTAGTTCGCGCCCAGACCGAAGATGGTCGGCACATTGTTGTTCTGGACGGTGTGGAAGTAGGTCGGACCGGTCAGGCGATAGTCGGCGCGCAGCAGCAGGCCGAGGCTGTCGGTGATCGGACCGTCATACTGGGCGCCGAGGTTGACGGTGTACTTCGACGTCGCCGGAGCGTCGTTGCCCACCGTGTAGGGACGAGCCGAGTTCTTCTTGATCTCGCTGTCGGTGTAGTTGGCTGAACCAAACACGGTGAAGCCCTTCGCGATGCGCGCGTTGAACGAACCTTCGACGCCCTTGAAGGTCACCTTGTCGATGTTGGAGACGACGCGGAGCAGACCGAACGGGCCGACGAAGAATTCGAAGAACTGCGAATTGCGGACATTGGTGATGTAGCCCGCCAGTTCGAAGTTCACGCCCGGTACGATCGTGCCCTTCACACCGGCTTCCCAGGCGCTCGAGATTTCCTTCTTGTAGTCGTCGAAGATCGTCAGGCCCGCGCCGATACCCGCGTTGAAGAAGCCGTTCACGATCGCGGCCGAACCGGCGTTGTTGAAGCCGCCCGTCTTGAAGCCGATGCCCCAGTTGGCGAACAGGTTGACGTTGTCGGTCGCCGCGTAGCTGATCGAGATCTTCGGCTGGAAGTGCTTGTAGGTCTGCTTGCGCGGGGCAAGCACGCCGCTGGGGTTGTAGGCCGGATCGAGACCGGGGTTGAGGTAGTAGTTGGCCGGCGTGGTCGCGGTGCCGTTCGGGTTACCGGTAAGCACGTTGCCAACCCAGCGCGTCAGGCGGCCGGCCGGAATGCCGTTTTCGGTTTCGCGCTGCTCGATGTCGTAGCGGCCGGCAAAGCTGAGCTTCAGCTTGTCGGTCGGCTTGTACTCGAGCGAGCCGAAGAACGCGTAGACGTTGGTCTTGAACGTATCCTCGGCCAGCGCTTCGGTCCGGTTGCGAGGATCGGTGGTGTAGCACTCGCGGATCACGCCCTGGCCGGTGTCGACGCCAAGGTTGTTGCAGTTGAAGCGATCGATGTTGAGATAGTAGCTGCCCAGCGACCAGTTCAGACCGCTGCCTGCATCGCCGGCAAGGCGCACTTCGGCCGAAATGTCCCTTTGGTTGCGCCGCTGATACTGCGAACCGTCGCAGGTGACCGGCGAATAGGGATTGAGGAAGACGGCCGGGTTGCCGAGATCGACCCCGAACGGCGCCTGAACCGGGAAGCCCTTGAGCGCCGCAGCGGTTGCGATGCAGGTGCTTTCGTTATTGAAGAACCCGAAGGTGCCGCTGGTGCCGTCGGCGTAGAAGTCGTTCTTCGTGTTGCTGTACGAGACGTAGCCGGTCAGCTTGATCGCATCGGTCAGGGTCTGCGACAGGCGGACCGAGGTTTCAAACGACGACTGGTTGT
Organism: Novosphingobium sp. AAP93; assembly: GCF_001296055.1. NCBI lineage: Bacteria > Pseudomonadati > Pseudomonadota > Alphaproteobacteria > Sphingomonadales > Sphingomonadaceae > Novosphingobium > Novosphingobium sp. AAP93. The sequence goes on along the minus strand of NZ_LJHZ01000096.1, from coordinate 86,884 downwards.
TTTCCGGGTTGATGTTGCGGGCGAAGACGAACTGGTGCTTGTTCGCGTCGATGTTGAAAACCGGCGCATTGAAGGCGGCGGCGAGGCCCGGCAGCTGGAAGATCGCGTTGAACGCGATCGCCGCGCCCTTCAGCTTGCTGTAGCGCGCCTTGAGGTCGATCTCGGTGTCGCTGCTTGGCGTGTAGAGCAGGCGGCCGTTGATGTTCCAGCGCTGGTTGTCGTCAACCGAAGCGCCGATGCCCTTGGGCTGATTGGGATAGGTGCTGGCGTAGAGCGGGCTGGTCTGGAAAATGTCGCGGTAGAAGCCGTCGGTGGTGGCATATTCACCGTTGACCACGAAGCCAAGGTTCGAACCCAGCGGTCCGCTGACGACGGCCGCACCAGCGAAAGTGTTGTTGTTGGCAGCCGATGCCCGGCCCGAGACCTCGAGCTTGTCACCGGGCTTCTTGGTGGCGATCACGATCGCGCCGGCAACCGCGCTGCGGCCGTAGTACGCGCCCTGGGGCCCCTTCAGGATTTCGATCTGGGTCAGCGCGCCCTGATCCTGCGCCAGCAGCGCGGTGTTCGACTTGAGCACGCCGTCGACGACGAGCGCGACGTTGTTCTCACCGTCGCGGGCGCCGTTGATGCCGCGGATCGCGATCTGGGTATCGCCAGCCTCAACCACGCCGGAGACGATGGTGACGCCCGGTGTCAGCTGGACATAGTCTGCCGCGACGCGCGCACCCGTATTGGCGATCGCGGCTGCGGTGATGACGGTGACCGAGGCCGGCACATCCTTGAGCTTCTCGTCCTCGCGCCGTGCCGTGACGACGATCTCATCCGAGGGAGCGGCCGCCTGCGGCGCTTCCTGGGCATGGACAGACACTGGCGCAAGCACGGATATGGCAACCGAGCTCAGGATCAGATACTTGGTCTTCCTCATGTTTACCCCCTTATATATCCCTGAATTTCAATAATTATTAATGTCTGATAACTGTCTCAGGCGCTCCCTCTGCGAATGCCTGCGTCATTGCCTACCTGCGGAGCCGGGAACGCCTTCTTGCTGTGCGACAGTCCGAGCTGGACCAGCAGTTCGGCCTGCTTGTAGGCAATCAGCCCCGGATTGATCACCGGAATCGGCAGGTTCTGCGCGAGCCAGTGCGCGGACTGGTGCATCGTCGTCGAGCCGAGCACGATCACGTCCGCGCCGTCTTCGGCCATCGCTGCTTCGGCCTCGGCCTTGAGCTTGGCAAAAACCACCTCTTCCTTGCCATCGAGCAGTTCGGCGAGGTCAGGACGCGTCTTGATCGAACGCAGGCCGGAGCAGCGAGGCCAGAAGCCGTATTCGGTCAGCGTCTTCTCATAGAGCGGGAACCATTCGTCCCACATCGTCAGCACGCAGAACTTCTTGCCGAGCATCATGGCCGCGTGAAAGGCACACTCGCCGGGGCCGACCACGGGGATCGAGAGACGCGAGCGCAGCGCGCGCAGTCCTGAGTCGCTGACCGTATCGATCACCACTGCCGAGTAGCCTTCCGCCTCGGCATCGATCCCGGCCTGGAAGACAGTCCAATCCATCAGCATCGTGTCGTGGTAGGAGTCGCCGAGCGCGGCGCCCCACTTGACGGCGACGAATTCGGGGCTGAACCCTGGAGCAATCACATCGGGCGCAAGCTGGGCAGCGCGGTTGGCGACGCCGGCTTCGTCCATCGGGATCGGAACGATGACTTTGATGCGATGTTCGGTCACGCGACGATGCACCCCGGCCTGTTGCGATTGTGTACGAACCTAATGTATACAATGACACTCGGTCAAGCAGGAGTAATAAAGAATGTCGCGCGCGTCCGATCGAGCTTACGTGATGATCCGCGACATGATCCTGTCCGGCGACCTGCCCTCTGGGGCAAAGATCGGCGAAGAGGCGCTGGCGGAGCAATGCGGAGTTTCACGCACCCCGATTCGCGAAGCGCTGGGCCGTCTCGAGGCTGAACTGCTCATCCGCCGCAGCGACACGCAGCGCAGCTTCGTTGCGGACTGGTCGCTGGAGGATGTCGAGGAGGTTTTTGAACTGCGCGGCCTGCTCGAAAGCCGCGCCGCACGCCGCGCAGCCACACGCATCAGCCGCAGCCAGATCGAGCGGCTGAAGACGCATCACGCCGCAATTGGCGAGGCAATCAACGCGCCGACGCCCGACACGCAGCAGTTTGTCGAGCACAACCATCTGTTTCACAGCGTAATTCTGGAAGCCTCCGCATCGGCTGAACTGACCAGCATGCTGGCGCGGATCATTGAGCGGCCGATCGTGCATCGTACGGCCCGCAACTACTCTTTCGACGATCTCAAGCGCTCGCATCGCCAGCACGGCGAGCTCGTTGCCGCGTTCGAGCAGCGCGATCCGGCATGGGCGGAAGCGGTGATGGTTTCCCATATCCGCCGCGCGTTCCACACCTATGCCAACGCGCATATCGACCAGCGGATACCGGATATGTCGCAAGCTGCTGAATAGTCGCAAAGAATGGGGGCGGCGGGTGAGCCCTCTTGATTTTGTATGCAAAACTGCGATGCTCGAAAGATGGGATCAACAAGCATAGAGTTCGTCGAGGTCGGTCCGCGGGATGGCCTTCAGAACGAGCGGACGGTGGTTTCGACCGCCGACAAACTCGAACTGATTGCGCGTTCGATAGCGGCCGGTGCCCGGCGAATCGAAGTGACCAGTTTCGTGAACCCCACGCGAGTTCCGCAGATGGCGGACGCCGAGGCGGTCTGCGCCGCCTTGCCCGAAAGGGCAGGCGTCACCTTCATCGGCCTCGTCATGAATGCGCGCGGGGCCGACCGGGCGATTGCGACCGGCAGGATTGACCAGCTTGGCGCAGTGGCCGTGGCCACAGACAAGTTCGCCATCGCCAACCAGGGCCAGACCAGCGACGATTCGGTCGATGCCGCCAAGGCGATCATCAGCAAGGCCCGCGATGCGGGGTTGACCGCGCAGGCGACGATCGGTGCGTCGTTCGGCTGCCCTTTCGAGGGCGAGGTGGACGAGGCGCGTGTGGTGGAGATGGCGCGCCGGCTTGCGGAAGCAGAGCCGGTTGAGGTCGCCCTCGCGGATACCATCGGCGTTGCCGATCCGGGGCACGTATCGCGGCTGGTGGCGGCAGTGCGCGCTGCCATCGATCCGCTGCCGGTGCGGGTGCATTTCCACAACACGCGCGGCACGGGCCTCGCCAATGTCTGGGCGGCGGTCACCGCCGGCGCGACTGTTGTCGACGCCGCGCTCGGCGGCCTCGGCGGCTGTCCGTTCGCGCCCGGCGCGGCTGGCAACGTCTCCAGCGAAGACGTCGTCTACATGCTGGAGCGCGCGCACATTTCGACAGGCATGGACCTTGATCAGCTGATCGAGAGCAGTGCCTGGCTCACAGGAATCATCGGTCGGAAATTGCCGGGCATGGTGGCGCAGGCGCCGCGATTCCCGCAGCAGCAAACAAAGGACGCATAGATGGGTTACCGTTTGGGGGTTGATGTCGGCGGCACGTTCACCGACCTGCTGTTGTTCGACGAGACGACCGGCGCCTTCTGGCGCCACAAGACGCCGTCCACCCCGCACGACAGCTCGGAAGGCATCCTCACCGGCGTCACCGCGATCTGCGAGAAGGCGTCGGTCGATCCCAAGGAGATCGAATACTTCCTTCACGGCACGACGGTCGCGACGAACGCGGTGCTTGAAGGCAAAGGCGCACGCGTCGGCCTGATCACCACCGATGGCTATCGCCATGTGCTGCAGATCGCGCGCTCCTATGTGCCGGGCGGCCTTGCGGGCTGGATCATCTGGCCCAAGCCGACACCGCTCGCCGCGCTGGAGGATACCGTGACGGTCGGCGGCCGCATGGATGCCGCAGGCAAGGAAGTGCGCCCGCTCGATGAAGCCAGCGTCAGGACGGCGCTGCTCAAGCTCAAGGACCAGGGCGTCGAGGCGATCACTGTCTCGCTGATCAACGCCTACGTGAACGGCAGCCACGAAGCCCGCATCGGCGAAATGGCGCGCGAGATGATGCAGGACATCCCCGTCTCATTGAGCCACGAAGTCTTGCCCGAAATGCAGGAGTACGAACGCACGCTGACCACCGTGGCCAACGCCGCGGTGCGCCCGGTTGTCGGCCGCTATGTCCGCAGCCTGCGCGACAAGCTGGCCACCTCCGGCATGAACGGCAAGCTCTCGCTGCTGCGGTCGGATGGCGGCCTGATGTCGGCCCAGAAGGCCGAGGAGCAGCCGGTCAACATCCTGATGTCCGGCCCTGCCGGCGGCGTGACGGGCGCGCTGTGGGTCGGCAAGAATGCCGGTATCCGCAATATCCTGACGCTCGACGTCGGCGGCACTTCGACCGACGTCGCGCTGATCGAGAACCTCGAGCCGCGCCGCCAGCGCACGACCGAAGTCGGCCACCTCTCGGTCCGCGCCTCGGCGCTCGACGTGAAGACGGTTGGCGCCGGTGGCGGCTCGATCGCCTATGTCCCCGAACTCACCAAGGCGCTGCGTGTCGGGCCGCAGTCCGCAGGCGCGGTGCCGGGGCCGGTCGCCTACGGCAAGGGCGGCGAACTGCCGACGGTGACCGACGCCAATGTCGTGCTCGGCTATCTGCCGGAAAATCTCCTCGGCGGCAGCTTCAAGCTCGACCGCGAAGGCGCCAAGCGCGCGGTGCAGACCATCGCCGATGCGCTGGGGATCGACCTGATGGCCGCCGCGCGCGGCATCATCGACATCGTCAACGAGAACATGTTCGGCGCGCTGCGGATGATTTCGGTGCAGCAGGGCTATGATCCGCGCCACTTCGCGCTGATGGGCTTCGGCGGCGCAGGGCCGCTCCACGTGAATGCCGTGGCCCGCCTGATGAGCAGCTGGCCGGCGGTCTCTCCGGTCTCGCCGGGCGTGCTGTGCGCACTTGGCGATGCGACGACGCGGATGCGCACCGAAACCGCGCGTTCGTTCTCGCGCCTTGCCACGCAGACCGATGCGGCCGAGCTGATCGCGGTCCTGAAGGACATGGCAGAGCAGACCCGCGCCGAACTGCGCGCCGACGGGCTTGCCGACGCGAGCATCGAAAGCGAGTTCGAAGTGGACGTGCGCTACGCCGGGCAGGCCTTCGAAGTGCCGCTCACGATCACAGCCGAAGTGCTGGAGCGCGACGGCATCGACGGCATCATCAAGCGCTTCGACGAAGAGCACCTGCGCCTGTTCACCTTCAACATGGATACGCCGCACGAGATCGTGAACCTGCGCGCGGTCGCGCTGGGCCAGGCGCTCGACCTGCCGGCTGCCGAACTGCCCAAGGGCGATGGCAATCCCATCGCGGCGAAGATGCGCGACCACACGCTGTGGATGGATGGCAAGGAGCAGGCGGCCGTCATCTATGACCGCGCGAAGCTGCGCCAGGGCGACGTGATCCCCGGCCCCGCCATCGTCATCGAAATGGATTCCACGACCCTGATCGAGACCGGCTGTGTTGCGGTTGTTGACCGTGTCGGCAACATCCTGATCAACCTGGCCTGAGAGGAGGCAAGAGCCCATGCCCGCAACCATCATCCAGACCAATCCTGCGCCCTTCGAGAAGCTGGTAATCGATCCGGTCACGCTCGACATCATCGAGAACGCGCTCCGCAACGCGCGCAATGAAATGGACGCCACGCTCAAGCGCACCGCGATGTCGCCAGGCATCCGCGAGCAGGGCGACGCCTTTCCGCTGATCGCGGACCATGCCGGGCGCATGATCGTCGGCCAGTTCGGCAGCTTCATCGGCGGCTTCCTCGAGGGCTACGAAGGCACGCTCGAAGACGGCGACATGATCTTCCTGTCCGACCCCTATTCGGTCGGCGGCGCAATCAGCCACTCGAACGACTGGCTGGTCCTGCTGCCTGTGTTCAAGAACGGCCGCCTGATCGGCTACACCGCGATGTTCGGCCACCAGGCGGATATCGGCGGCAAGGTGGTCGGCTCGATGCCGATCGATTCGCGCTCGATCTTCGAGGAGGGCGTGCGCATTCCGCCGGTCAAGATCTGGAAGAAGGGCGAGTACAACGAAGACCTGATAAAGCTCGTCATGCACCAGACGCGCAAGCCGGACTGGTGCCAGGCGGACCTCAACGCGCTGATCGCCTCATGCCGCGTCGCCGCGCGCCGCGTGATCGAGATGGCCGAACGCTTCGGCGAGGACGTCTACGTTTCCGCCACCGAAGAGCTGCTGGCGCGCAACCACCGCGCGATGAAAGCACTGATCGGCATGGCGATCGCCGAGGATCCGGTGAGCTTCGAGGACTATATCTGCGATGATGGCATGGGCGCCGGGCCGTTCAAGATCAAATGCACGATGTGGCGCGAAGGCGAGAAAGTGATCCTCGATTTCGACGGCACCGACCCGCAGAGCCAGTACTCGATCAATTTCCTGCTCAACGAGAACATGTTCCGCATGTTCTTCGGCATCTACATGATCATGGTGTTCGACCCGCAGATCCTGTTCAACGACGGATTCTACGATCTCATCGACGTGCGCATTCCGGAAGGCTCGCTGCTCAAGCCGAAGTTCCCCGCCGCGCTCTCGGGCCGCACCCATGCGCTGGGCCGCATCTTCGACATCCTTGGCGGCCTGCTGGGCCAGAAGACACCGGAGTTCCTCAACGCCGCCGGCTTCTCGTCGAGCCCGCACCTGTTCTACTCGGGCCTTGATGCCAAGGGCGAATGGTTCCAGCTGTTCCAGATCGGCTTCGGCGGCATTCCGGGCCGTCCGATGGGCGACGGGCCGGACGGGCACTCGCTGTGGCCGGGCTTCACCAACGTGCCGAACGAGTTCCTCGAGCGCTATTTTCCGCTGCTGATCGAGAACTATGAAACCGTGCCCGACAGCGGCGGCGCCGGCCTCCACCGCGGCGGCAACGGCATCAACATGACCTACCGCTTCCTCGCGGACGGCACCATCTCGGCGCATGACGACCGCTGGTTCGTGCCGCCTTGGGGCGTCAACGGCGGCGAGCCGGGCGCCCGCGCGCGCAAGATCGTGGAGAAGCCCGATGGCCGCAGGATCATCATCGGCAACAAGGTCGATGCCTATCCGGTGGAGGCGGGCGACCTGCTGCACTTCATCACCTGGGGCGGCGGCGGCTGGGGCGATCCGCTCGAGCGCGATCCCGCGCTCGTCGGCAAGGAAATCACGCAAGGGCTGGTCACGCCGGAAGGCGCGAAGGCCTACGGCGTGATCGCGAACGACAATGGCGAGGTCGATCTGGCGGCAACCGAGGCGCTGCGCGTCAAGCTGCGCGCCGAACGTCCGCCGCTCGGCCTGTTCAACTTCGGCCCGGATATCGAAACCTTGCGCGCCAATTGCGAGGCAGAAACCGGCCTTCCCGCTCCCGTCCAGCCTGTTTGGCAGACGGCGCAGGCAGCGGAGTAAGCCATGGCTGGGGCAGTGGCGAACGAGGGTGCTCTGAAGGGCATCCGGGTGGTCGAACTCGGTCAGTTGCTGGCGGGTCCGTTCTGCGGGCAGCTTCTTGGCGACATGGGCGCGGACGTGATCAAGGTCGAGCCGCCGGGTGCGGGCGATCCGATGCGCGACTGGGGGCTGGGCGATGACAAGGTCAACTGGGAAGTCATTGCGCGCAACAAGAAGTCGGTTTCGGCCAACTTGCGGGTGGCCGAGGGCCAGGAGCTGGTGCGCCGGCTGCTCGCCACGGCCGACGTAATGGTCGAGAACTTCAAGCCGGGCACGCTGGAAAAGTGGGGCCTCGGCCCTGATGCGCTGCACGCGATCAATCCGGGCCTGATCATCGCGCGCATGTCGGGCTATGGGCAGACCGGGCCCTATTCGGACCGGGCCGGCTTCGGCGGGATCGGCGAGGCGATGGGCGGCTGGCGCTACATCGTCGGCGAACCGGACCGTCCGCCGAGCCGCATGGGCATTTCGATCGGCGATACGCTGACCGCGACCTATGGCTGCATGGGCGTGCTCGCCGCGCTGCATTCGCGCAGCTCGACCGGCAAGGGGCAGGTCATCGACACCGCCCTTTACGAAGCGGTCCTGCAGGTCATGGAAAGCGTGATCCCGGAATACGACCATTCGGGGATCATCCGCGAACGCTCGGGCTCGTTCCTGCCCGGCATCGCGCCGTCCAACGTCTACAAGTGCAGCGACGGCGACTTCATGATCGGTGCCAACAAGGACGCGATCTTCGCGCGGCTGGCCGAAGCCATGGGCCGGCCCGAACTGGCGACCGACCCGCGCTATGCCACCCACGTGGCGCGTGGCACCAACCAGCTCGAACTCGATGCGCTCATCAACGAGTGGACGAAGACCCTCACCATCGAGGAAGTCGATGCGCTGATGATCAAGCACTCGATCCCGGCGGGCAAGGTTTACCGCGCGCCGGAAATGCTCGCCGATCCGCACTTCCAGGCGCGCGAGGCGATCATCGAGGTCGAGACCGAACGCTTCGGCAAGCTCAAGATGCAGAACGTCGTGCCGCGCCTCTCCGCTACGCCGAGCAGCGTGCGCACCCCGGCACCGTCGATCGTCGGCCAGCACAATGCCGAGATCTACGGCGGGCTGCTCGGGCTTGGCGAAACCCAGCTGGCCGACCTTGCCGCGCGCGGGATCATCTGAGGGGAAGCGGCACACGATGAGCACCGACTACGGCGAGATCGCGGCCAACTACACCGGCGCCTTCGACGGATCGCTGCCGTTCGGCAAGCGGCCCGCAATCATCGTGATCGACATGGTCGAGGCCTATCTCCAGCCGGGCTCGCCGCTCTATGCCGGGATCGAGGCGGCGGTCGAAAGCGCCGCCCGCCTCGTCGCGGTGGCCCGGCAATGCGGCGCGCCGGTGTTCTTCACCAATGTCGAGTACCAGCCCGGCGGAGCGGACGGGGGCGTCTTCTTCCGCAAGGTACCGGCGCTCAAGGTGTTCGAGAAGGGCTCCCCGCTCGGCGCCTTCCCGCCGCAGCTCAGCCCGGAAGACGGCGATTTCGTCATCACCAAGCGCTACGCCTCGGCCTTTTTCGCCACGCATCTGGCGGCGACGCTGACCTCGCTCGGCGTCGATACCCTGCTGATCACCGGTGTCTCGACATCCGGCTGCGTCCGGGCCACCGCGCTCGATGCGTGCCAGAGCGGCTTCCTGCCCTTCGTCGTGCGCGATGCCTGTGGCGATCGCCATCCGGGGCCGCATGAAGCGAATCTGTTCGACCTTCAGGCGAAGTACGCCGAAGTCGTCTCGGAAGAGCGCGCGATCACGCACCTGCAGGCCTCGCGCGCAGCCAGTCGCTGAACCCCGACACCGTTCCTGGAGGCCCGGCTTTGCGCGAGATCAGGGCGCCGAACAATTCAAGCGGAGCGCGGCTGCGCCTGTTCCATGCATCTTCGATGGAACGCGCGACCATCTCTCGAACCAGCCGAAAAGATGGTGGGCGCGGCAGGGATTGAACCTGCGACCCCACCCGTGTGAAGGGTGTGCTCTACCACTGAGCTACGCGCCCGCATGGCCGGATCGGGCCAGACAGGGGCGCGCCTCTGCCATGGTGGGGCTTGATTGACAAGTGGGGGGATCAAGATATTTGGCTCCGCCTATGACCGAAGACGCCTCATCGCCCGAATCCGCCGCACCCGCCGCCACTGCCGGGTCCGACGTGCCGCCCGATCGCCTTGCGATCAATCCGCGCAGCCCGTTCTTCGATGTCGAGAAGCTGCGCCGGGGCATCGGCATCCGCTTCAAGGGCACGGTGCGCCGCAATGTCGAGGAATACTGCATTTCCGAAGGCTGGGTTCGCGTGCAGGCAGGCAAGACCATGGACCGCAAGGGCAACCCGCTGACGCTGAAGCTCTCCGGGCCGGTCGAGGCGTGGTATGAGGATCTGGGTGACGACGCGCCGGTAGCGAAGCTTTAAGGAAGTACCCCTCCAAGGAAATACCCCGCCGACCTGCCTGCGGCAGGCCACCTCCCCATTTGTGCCCTTCGACAAGCTCAGGACAAAAATGGGGAGGGCCTAGTGGGGTAGCAGGCGGCTGCGTTCTCTTTCGACGAGTGTTGTCAGCCAGGTCTTGAAGGCTTGGACACGCGCAAGGCTGTGCGTGTCCTTGTGCATCACCAACCAGAACGATCTCGTGATCCGGCGTTCCGGCAGGACCGGGACAAGGCGCGGATCCGCATCGCCGATGAAGCATGGCAGCACGCCGATGCCAGCGCCCGCGGCGATAAGGCGGTACTGGGCGTTGATCGAGGACGAGCGGACCGTGGCGGCGAGGCCGGGTTCGATTTCTGCGAGGTAGCGCAGTTCCGGCGCGTAAAGCAGATCGGGCACGTAGCCGACGAGCGCATGACCCTTGGCGAGGTCTGACGGGCGGCGCAGCGGGGCGTGGCCGGACAGGTAATCCGGGCATGCGTAGAGCCGCAGGTGATAGTCCGAGAGTTTGCCGGCGATAACCGGCCCGGCGCGCGGGCGCGAAAGAGTGACGGCGAGGTCTGCTTCGCGCTTCGAGGGGCTGAGGAAGCCCGAGTTCGCGACAAGGTCGATCACGAGTCGCGGGTGCGCGGCGGTGAAATCAGCGAGAGCGGGCGCCACGATCCAGCTTGCGAAGCCTTCCGACAAGCTCACCCGAAGCAGCCCCGCCGGACCGCCGCCGCCATGTTCGGCAATGCGGCTGGCGGCGCGCTCCATGGCTTCGACTTCCACCAGCATCGCCTCACCCGCTTCGGTGAGCACCTGACCCTCGCGCGTCTGCTCGAACAAAGTGGCGCCGATGCGCGTTTCGAGGCGGCGCAGGCGGCGGCCCATGGTGGTGGCATCGACACCCATGGCCTGCGCGGCGCGAGCGAGCTGTCCGGCGCGGGCGATGGCGAGAAAGGTCTGGAAATCGCTCCAGTCGGGAACCTGCATCATTGCAGGCCTCCCTCGCATTTTCTCACCTTGCTTGCAATTCGTCGGGGGTGCAGGAAGCCCGTCAAGTTCGTCAGGAAAGGAAGCAAACCCATGCGCCAGATCGATCATTTCATTGTCGGCGGTTCCGGCGGCGCGCCGGCGCGCAAGGGCCCGGTGTTCGATCCCAACACCGGCGCCGTGCAGGCCGAAGTGGCGCTGGGCACGGCGGAAACGCTGGAGCGCGCAGTTGCCGCCGCGCAGGCCGCGCAGCCCGCGTGGGCCGCGACCAACCCGCAGCGCCGCGCCCGCGTGATGTTCGAATTCAAGCGGCTGGTCGAAGCCAATATCGACGAGCTGGCGCATCTGCTCTCGTCCGAGCACGGCAAGGTTATTGCCGACTCGAAGGGTGACATCCAGCGCGGCCTCGAAGTGATCGAGTTCGCCTGCGGCATCCCGCATGCGCTGAAGGGCGAATATACCCATGGCGCCGGCCCGGGCATCGACGTCTATTCGATGCGCATGCCAATCGGTATCGGCGCGGGCATCACGCCGTTCAACTTCCCGGCGATGATCCCGCTGTGGATGGCGGGCGTGGCGATCGCCTGCGGCAATGCCTTCATCATCAAGCCGTCCGAGCGCGATCCTTCGGTGCCGGTGCGCTTCGCCGAATTGTTCCTCGAAGCGGGCCTGCCCGAGGGTATCTGCCAAGTCGTCCATGGCGACAAGGAAATGGTCGACGCGATCCTCGATCACCCGGCCATCGGTGCGGTGAGTTTCGTCGGCTCGTCGGACATCGCGCACTATGTCTACAACCGCGGGGTGGCCGCCGGAAAGCGCGTGCAGGCCATGGGCGGCGCGAAGAACCACGGCGTAGTGCTGCCCGATGCGGACCTCGATCAGGTGGTCAACGATCTAGCCGGTGCCGCGTTCGGCTCGGCGGGCGAGCGCTGCATGGCGCTGCCGGTGGTCGTGCCGGTGGGCGACGAGACGGCCGAAGCGCTCAAGGCCAAGCTGATCCCGGCGATCGAGGCTCTGCGCGTCGGCCTGTCGACCGACAAGGACTGCCACTACGGCCCGGTCGTCACCGCCACGCACAAGGCGAGCATCGAGCGCTGGATCACCAAGTGCGAGGAAGAAGGCGGCCAGATCGTGATCGACGGTCGCGGCTTCAAGCTGCAGGGTCATGAGGACGGCTTCTTCGTCGGCCCGACGCTGATCGACCACGTCACGCCTGACATGGAAAGCTACCACAACGAGATCTTCGGCCCGGTGCTGCAGATCGTGCGTGCCAAGACCTTCGAGGAAGCCCTCGCGCTGCCGTCGAAGCACCAGTACGGCAATGGCGTCGCCCTGTTCACCCGCAGCGGCAACGCGGCCCGCGAGTTCGCGGCGCGGGTCAATGTCGGCATGGTCGGCATCAACGTGCCGATCCCGGTGCCAGTGGCCTATCACACCTTCGGCGGCTGGAAGCGCTCGGCGTTCGGCGACACCAACCAGCACGGCATGGAAGGCGTCAAGTTCTGGACCAAGATCAAGACCGTGACCCAGCGCTGGCCCGAAGGCGTCCCCTCGGGCGGGAACGCCTTCGTCATCCCGACGATGAGCTGAGCCGGACGCTTACGGGCTGACGGCACCATGCCCCGGGCTACCCTGCGCAGCGGTTTCGCGGCGGCGGTTCACCACCGCCTCGAACCGTTCGTGGTAGCGCGGGTGCTCGGTGCCCATCCAGCGGTCCCACCACGTGAAGTAGAGGCCGAAGTTGTAGCGCCCTTCACTGTGGTGGAGATCGTGGTGGGTCGTCGTCGTCATCCAGCCCGTCCACGGCGAGCGGGTGAAGCCCGGCCAGGCGAGTTCGAACCCGGCATGGCCAAAGGCGTTGCGGGCGATCTGGTGGGCGAGGAAAATGAACACCGCCCAAGGCTCTGCCGGGGCCGCGATCGTGATGGCTACGATCATCAGCGGTGTGATGATCCCTTCGAAAACGGCCTCGCCCGTGGCAAAGCTGTAGGCGGCCCAGCTCGTCGGCGTGCGGCTGAGGTGGTGGACCGAGTGGAGCAGCCGGAACATGGCCTTGCTGTGCATCCAGCGGTGCATCCAGTAGAAATAGGCATCGTGCATCAAGATGAGCGCTGCGGTCTGCCACAGGATCGTGGCGAGCACGGGCGGACCAAGATTGAAGGCGATCGCGCCCGCGACGATCAGCGCCACGGTCATCAGATCGACGAAGGCGAACACCGCCATCGACCACATCGACTGGCGCACCTCGCGCAGGCGGTCGGCATTGGTGGCATGGCGGGTCTGAATGCGGCGGTGGGCGATGCGGCCCGCCAGCAGCCAGCACAGCAGCGCGACGCCGGCAGCGCCCGCGAAGTAGCGGATGCTTTCGATCCAGATGCTGTCGAATATGCGGTAGGCCAGAAAAGCAAGCGTGATCGGCATGGGACTCTCCGGGAAGGGGATGCCCAGAGCTTGTCACAGCGGCGGCACGGCGGCTCCGCTGGCCCCGAAAATGCTGATGCTTTCCGGAATCGATCAGCCTTTTTCAGGATCGGCAAAGGCCTGACGACGAAATTCCGTGGGGGTCTGGCCGACGCTTTCGCGGAAGGCGCGGTTGAACGGGGCGAGCGAGCCGTAGCCGAGGTCCATCGCGATGGTGAGGACAGGCAGGTCGACCCGCACCGGATCGGCGAGCACGGCTTTGGCTTCGGCAATGCGGTATGCGTTGAGGAAGGCCGAGAAGTTGCGATGGCCGAGCCGGCGGTTGATGAGCGCGCGCAGGCGGTGCTCGGGCACGTCGAGCCGGGCGGCGAGCATGCCGATGGTGAGGCCGGGTTCGAGCCAGACGCGGGCCTCCATCGCGGCATTCAGCTTGGCGGCGAGGACGCGTTCGGCAGGGCTCCAGTCATCGTTCGGAGCCGTGGGACCAGGCGCGCGCGGCGGAGCGAGCAGCGCGGGATCGGCTTCCAGCATGGCCACGCCGATGCCGAGAATCGCAAGCGCGATGACGACCGACTGGCTGGCCAGCATCCACACCGGTTCGTGGCCGAAGCCGAACCAGGCCTCGCTCGCCAGCACGCCGATCGAGAGCACCGCGATCACCAGCACGAAAGCCACGCGGAAGCGGCGGCGCTGCTCCACCAGATCGTCGTCGCGTTCGCGGACCGCAATGGCCATGGCATGGATCACCAGCAGCGCAGCAGTGAGGTGACCGACGGCATCGGCGAGCGGGATCAGCGGCTCGCACCAGCGGCGCAGGACAAAGATCATCACGCTGGCAAGGATCAGCCCGATGCTCGCCCCGGCGATGCGCCGGTCCGCCGCGCGGTCGAACACGACATGCGCGAAGAGCCACAGGAACCAGGGCGCAAGATTGCTGGCCAGCACGACAGCGAACCGCGTGGGCGAGGGCGTTTGCGGAAACTGCGGCGCCGAATTGATGAGATAGCCGATCACGCCGATCAGCAGCGCGACCGTCACCCGGCGTACCGCCGGCCCGGCGGCGCTGCGCCAGACGACGAGCGCAACGAGCACGAGCTGGCCGATGCCGATCAGGCGCAAGGCAGTGTCGAGGTTTTCCATGCACGCCCGGTTATGACCTGCGCTCGCCCCAAGGTCCATGGCCCGCGCCAAACCTTGCCTGCCCCTGTGCTTCGTCTAGGACGGGCACGGGCCGTGCGGCGCCCCCCGATTTCACCATCCCTGCAAGCCAAGGCCAGAGCATGACCGACCAGTTCGCCCTTACCGACGACCAGATCGCCATTCAGGAGATGGCGCGACGCTTCACCGCCGATGCGATCACGCCCTATGCGGCGCAGTGGGACGAGGAGCACACCTTCCCGCGCGATACGGTGAAGATGGCGGCAGAGCTGGGCTTCGCCTCGATCTACGTGAGCGAGGAAAGCGGCGGCATCGGGCTCGGCCGTCTGGACGCGGCGCTGATCATGGAAGCCATGGCCTATGGCTGCCCCAGCACGAGCGCGTTCATCTCGATCCACAACATGGCCTCGTGGATGATCGACCGGTTCGGCGGCGCGGAAATCAAGGCGCGCTACCTTCCCGAGCTGATCACGATGGACAAGATCGCCAGCTACTGCCTGACCGAGCCGGGTTCGGGCTCGGACGCGGCGGCGCTTCGCACGACCGCCAAGCTGGAAGGCGATCACTATGTCGTGAACGGCACCAAGCAGTTCATCTCGGGCGGCGGCGTGAGCGATCTCTACGTGACGATGGTGCGCACGGGCGAAGCGGGGCCGAAGGGCATTTCATGCCTCGTGATCGAGAAGGACATGCCCGGCGTCAGCTTCGGCGCGCCCGAGCGCAAGCTGGGCTGGAATTCCTCGCCCACCGCGCAAGTGATCCTCGAGAACGTGAAGGTGCCGGTGGCGAACCGGGTCGGCGCGGAAGGCGATGGCTTCCGCTTCGCCATGGCGGGGCTCGATGGCGGGCGGCTCAACATCGGCGCCTGCTCGCTGGGCGGCGCGCAGCGCTGCCTTGATGAGGCGATCAAGTATGCCAAGGAGCGCAGCCAGTTCGGCCAGCCGATCGCCGAGTTCCAGAATACCCAGTTCGCGCTGGCCGACATGGCGACCGACCTCGAAGCTGCGCGCGCGCTGCTCTATCTGGCGGCGGCGAAGGTGACGCAGAACGCGCCGGACAAGACGCGCTTTTCGGCGATGGCGAAGAAGCTGGCGACGGACACCGGCTCCTCGGTGGTCGACCGCGCGCTGCAGATCTTCGGCGGCTACGGTTACCTCAAAGACTATCCGATCGAACGCTTCTGGCGCGACCTGCGCGTCCACCGCATCCTCGAAGGCACCAACGAGGTGATGAAGCTGATCGTCGGGCGCGATCTGCTGCGCCAGTAAATGGATTTGGGAGAGGGACAGGCAATGAGCGAAGATGTTCTGGTGCGCGTCGAGGGCGGGATGGGCGTGCTGTCGCTCAATCGCCCCAAGGCGATCCACGCGCTCAACCGGGCGATGGTCGATGGCATGACCGCGGCGCTGCTGAAGTGGCGTGATGATCCCGCGATTGGCGCGGTCATCATCGACCATTCCGAAGGCCGCGGCTTCTGCGCGGGCGGCGATATCGCCTTCCTGCGCAACTCCGCGCTGAACGATGGCGGCGTTTCGGGCCGCAAGTTCTTCTTCGACGAGTACCGCCTCAACCACCTGATCATGACCTACGAGAAGCCTATCGTGGCCTTCATGGACGGCATCACCATGGGCGGCGGCGTCGGCATCGCGGACCCTGCGCGCTACCGCGTCGCGACCGAGAACACGCGGCTTGCCATGCCGGAGACCGGCATCGGCCTGTTCCCGGACGTCGGCGGCGGCTGGTTCCTTTCGCGCATGAAGGGGCGGCTTGGGCAGTACCTTGCGCTCACCGGCGCGCGGATGGACGGGGCGGAGTGCCTCTTGGCGGGTTCCGCGACCCACTACCTGCCTTCTTCCGCGCTTGCCGAAGTGAAGGCGAAAATCGCGGCAAACCCCGGCGATATTCCGGCGATCCTGCATGCGGCCGCGGCGGTCCCGCCCGAGCCGAAGATCGCCGCGCAAGCCGACGACATCGCGCGCCTGTTCGCGTCGGACCGCTACGAGGACATTCTCGCCGCGCTGGAAGCCGATGGTAGCGAGTTCGCCGCCGCGACTCTGAAGGCACTCCACACCAAGAGCCCGCAGACCTGCAAGGTCGCGCTGCGCCAGTTGGCGACGAGCCTGACGCTGCCCGATTTCGCCGCGAACATGGTGATGGAATACCGAATCTGCAGCCGCGTGCTGCTGCGCCCCGATTTCGCCGAGGGCGTGCGCGCGGTCATCGTGGACAAGGACAATGCCCCCAAGTGGGATCCGGCGACGCCCGAAGGCGTGACCGACGATTTGCTGGACGCGATCTTCGCGCCCCTGCCTGAAAGCGAGGAATGGAGCCCCCTATGACGTACGAAACGATCCTGGTTGAACAGCGCGGTGCGGTCACGCTGATCACGCTCAATCGCCCGAAGTCGCTGAACGCCCTCAATTCGCAGGTGCTCGAAGAGCTGATCGTGGCGTTCGGCGCTTACGAGGCCGATCCCTCGCAGCGCTGCGCAGTGCTCACCGGTTCGGGCGAGAAGGCCTTTGCCGCCGGCGCCGACATCAAGGAAATGGCCGACAAGGCCGCGACCGATTTCTACACTGGCGACTTCTTCTCGCGGTGGACCAGCCACCTCGTGAAGACCACCCGAAAGCCGTGGATCGCGGCGGTCAACGGGTTTGCGCTCGGCGGCGGGTGCGAGCTTGCGATGATGGCGGACTTCATCATCGCCTCTGAGAACGCCAAGTTCGGCCAGCCCGAAATCAAGCTGGGTGTCGCGCCCGGCATGGGCGGCTCGCAGCGCCTCACCCGCGCGGTTGGCAAGGCCAAGGCGATGGACATGTGCCTCACCAGCCGGATGATGGATGCGGTGGAAGCCGAACGTTCGGGGCTCGTCAGCCGCGTCGTGCCGCTCGCTTCGCTGATCGATGAAGCGATGGCCGCCGCCGAGGCGATTGCCGGCATGGCTCCGGTGGCGGTGATCGCCAACAAGGAAATGGTCAACGCCGCGTTCGAGATGACGCTCGATCAGGGCATTCTGTTCGAACGCCGTGTGTTCCAGATCCTCACCGCGACCGAGGACAAGGCCGAAGGCATGGCCGCCTTCATCGAAAAGCGCCCCGGCGTGTGGAAGGGGCGCTAAGTCCTCTGCCATGTTCGACCTCGCTCTGAGTATTCCGCAATGGCAGGGCTCGGGCCGTCCTGAGCACCTGCCGCGCGGTGCGGCCGTGGCGGCCGATGTGATCGGTCGCCACGCGCCGCTCCATGCGCTGCCACCGTTTGCCGGCAGCGGCACCGACAGCGACGGTGTCAATTCGTGGGGCGCAATCATGGCGCAATTCGAAACCGCGCAGGACGTGCTCGGGCGTCTGGCACCGCGCCGATTGCTGACAGCTGGCGGCGACTGCGCTGTCGATGTGGTGGCAATCGATTACTTGCACCGGCAGCATCCGGACCTGCATGTCGTGTGGTTCGAGGCGCATCTCGATGCGAACACCCCGCAGACTTCGCCGAGCGGCAATTTCCACGGCATGCCAGTTGCCGCGCTGTTCGGCGAGGCTCCGGCGCCAATGCGGTCGAAGCTTGGCAAACCCCTTGATGAGGCGCGGTTCTTTTATTGCGGCACGCGCGTCGCGGACCCGGCGGAAGCGGCCTTCCGGGAGGAACGGGGTCTGCGCTCGCTCGACATTGAATGCCTGCCGGAGAACGCGCAGGTCCATATTCACTTTGATCTCGATGTGCTCGATCCGCTCGCCTTTCCACATCTCGCCTTTGCTGAGCCGGATGGAATGGCGATCGATGTGGCCATCGACTTGATCACCGGCATTGCCCGGCGCTGCGACGTCGTCGGGTTCACCATGACCGAATTCGCGCCCGCCGATGAACAGGCGGCGCGAGAGGGAGCGGATGTCCTTGCCGCGATTGTCGCTGCGGCCTGCGAGGGAAACAAGTCATGAGCAAGATTGCATTTATCGGCCTGGGCAACATGGGCGGCGGCATGGCCGCGAATCTCGTGAAGGCGGGGCATGACGTCCACGCCTTCGATCTTGCCGAAGCGGCGCTGGCGCGCGCCAAGGAAAATGGCTGCACCACCTACACCTCGGTGAAGGAAGCCGTGCAGGGCGCGGATGCCGTCGTCTCGATGCTGCCCAATGGCGCCATCGTGAAGGCGGTCTACACCGCCGATGTGATCGGCCACGCCCCCACCTCGGCGCTGCTGCTCGATTGCTCGACCATCGACGTCGCCACCGCGCGCGAAGTGGCGGGCCTAGCCGCTGACGCAGGCTATGCCATGGTCGATGCGCCGGTTTCGGGCGGCATCGCGGCGGCCAATGGCGGCACGCTGACCTTCATGGTCGGCGGCACGGCAGAGGCCTTCGCGCGCGGCGAGCCCATCCTCGCCGCGATGGGCAAGGCGGTGATCCATGCGGGTGACAGCGGTGCGGGGCAGGCGGCCAAGATCTGCAACAACATGCTGCTCGGGGCTTCGATGATCGCGACCTGCGAGACCTTCGCAATGGCCGAGAAGCTGGGGCTCGATCTGCAGACCTTCTTCGACATCTCCTCGAAGGCCTCGGGCCAGTGCTGGTCGATGACGAGCTATTGCCCGGTTCCGGGTGTCGGCCCGACGACGCCTGCGGACAACGGCTATCAGGGCGGCTTTGCCACCGCGCTGATGCTGAAGGACCTCAAGCTGGCGATGGAAGCCGCCAAGAGCGCCGGGGCCGATGTGCCGATGGGCGCGCGCGCGGCGGAGCTTTACGCGGCGTTCGATGCGGCGGGGAACGGCGGGATGGACTTCTCGGCGATCATCAAGACGCTGTAAGGGGCCGCTGCTCAGCGCACGCGGGCGGCGATGATGCGGCCGATGGGATCGCGGGCGAGGCTGGGGGAGACCGCCAAAGTGCGGTCTTCCTCGCGCGGCTTGGGCTCGGCCTTCACCACAACGCGAGCGGTCAGCGGTTTGCGCGCCGCTGTCCGGCTCGTTTCGGGCACGATACCCTTGAGGAAATCGGGGCCGATGCGCGAGGTGTAGGTCGCCTTGGGTGCGTCGGCCGACGCCAGCATCGTCAGCCGTTCGTTCGCGAGTGGTTTCTTGTTGTAAATGAAGCCCTCAACCGGCCAGTGCGTGGTGCCGAGGCCGCCGAGCGGGGCGTACCACACGCGGACTTCGCTCCAGTCGTTGTCGGGTGAGACGTCTACCGCGCGAACGTTGTCTTCAGGCTGGCCGCGGCGGCCATCGATGGGCGACCAGTTGGCGTGGCGCAAAAGGATCGTGCGCGAATCGACAATGCGGCTGACGGCAGCGACATGGCCCAACTGCATCGCGCCATAGGGGCGGAAGGCCATGACCGCGCCAACCTTGGGCCGGGTGCCGCGTGCATAACGGCCGGCGGCCTGATCCCACCAGGTATGCGCATCGCCATAGAGCTGGATGCCGGAAACTTTGCGCGCATAGGGCACGCACTGGATGTAGGGAAGGGCGAAATCTCGCCCGAAATCACTGGCATCATCATCGCTTGCACCTGCCGGATCAGGCGCAATCGGGCGCGCCTGCGCCATCGGCGGCACTGCGGCGAGCAGAAGAAGGAGTGCGAGTCGCAGAGGTGCCGGGCTCATACAGGCACCATTGCCGTCGCGTGGTTAAAGCGGCTGAATTGAAGCTGGTTAATGCATCCTTGACGCGGGCGGGCGCGCGCCGGGAGTCCACGCTGCGCTTGCGTTCCGCTGCCGTTGGGGCCAACGGAGGGCGATGCTGCCTCAGGTTATCATTATTGGCCGGCCCAACGTCGGCAAATCGACGCTGTTCAACCGGCTGGTCGGCAAGAAGCTTGCGCTTGTCGACGATCAGCCCGGCGTTACGCGCGACCGCCGTTTCGGCGATGCCAATCTGCTGGGCATGCCGTTCACCATTGTCGATACGGCGGGCTGGGAAGACCTTGATCCGGAGACGCTGCCAGGCCGTATGCGCCAGCAGACCGAAGCCTCGCTGATCGGTGCGGACGTGGCGCTGTTCGTGATCGACGCGCGCGCCGGGGTGACCCCGCTGGACGAGGAAATCGCGCGTTATCTGCGCTCCAGCCGGGTGCCCATTGTGCTCCTGGCCAACAAGGCCGAGGGGCGCGCGGGCGATCCCGGGCTCTATGATGCTTTCGCGCTGGGCTTTGGTGAGCCGGTGGCGTTCTCCGCCGAGCACGGGCAGGGGTTGGCGGACCTGTTCGAGGCGCTGCGCCCGCATGTGGAAGGCGCCGCCAAGGACGAGGACGACGATGCGGATGAGGCTCCGCCAGCCGAAGGCGAGGACGAGGAAGAGTTCGATCCCGAATCGGTGCTCAAACTCGCCATTGTCGGGCGGCCGAATGCAGGCAAGTCGACCCTCATCAACAAGTTGCTCGGCGAGAACCGGCTGCTGACCGGGCCGGAAGCGGGGATCACGCGCGATTCTATCGCGATCGACTGGCAGTGGTTCGATGCAAGCCGCGATGGTTACCGGCCCGTGCGGCTGATCGACACGGCGGGTATGCGCAAGAAGGCGCAAGTGACCGAGAAGCTGGAAAAGCTTTCGGTGGCCGATGCGCGCCGCGCGATCGACTTTGCCGAAGTCGTCGTGCTGCTGCTCGATGCGACCCGGGGTCTCGAGCATCAGGACCTCAAGATCGCCTCGATGGTGCTCGAGGAAGGCCGTGCGCTGATGATCGCCATCAACAAGTGGGACGTTGCGGAGGACCCTTCCGCCCTGTTCAACGGCGTGCGCGCGGCGCTCGATGAAGGCCTGGCGCAAGTGCGCGGCGTGCCGCTGCTCGCGGTCTCGGCGCGAACGGGCAAGGGGCTCGACCAGATGCTCACCGCCGCCTTCGATATCCGCGCGGCCTGGTCGAAGCGCGTCCCGACCTCGGCGCTCAACCGCTGGTTCGACGATGCGCTCGCTGCCAATCCACCCCCGGCACCGGGCGGCAGGCGGATCAAGCTGCGCTACATAACGCAGGCGCGCACCCGCCCGCCGAGCTTCGTGATGTTCGGCACGCGGCTCGATCAGCTTCCCGAAAGCTATCGCCGTTATCTGGTGAACGGCATCCGCCGCGAACTGGGCTTCGATGCGGTGCCGATCCGGCTGACCTTGCGCAGCCCGACCAACCCGTTCGCGAAGAAGTAGGCTTTAGACGCTGCTTCTCGTCTCCAGCGTCACCCTGAACTTGTTTCAGGGTCCATCGCGCCGTAAAGCGCGCAGCTATTGGCGGAGGCGCTGCGTTGCGGCGTTGCGTTCTGAAGGCTGACCTCCGTTCGTGCGGAAGGATGGACCCTGAAACAAGTTCAGGGTGACGATTGATTTTTGAGCCGATGTTCGTTTCGACCCCTGAGGTTTCATCATGCCCAATTCTGCCCTCCCGCTGGACCCCGCAATCTTGCCGCATAGCGCAGGCGCTGCCATCCTGCGCGGCGCGACTGGCAAATGCCCGCGCTGCGGGGGGACGCATCTGTTCATGGGCGGACTGAAGCCGGTCGAGCGCTGCCGGATGTGCGGGCAGAACTGGACGCTGCATGCGGCGGACGATTTCCCGCCCTATATCGCGATCCTTCTGACCGGGCACCTGATGGCGCCTGTGATCATCGGCCTCGGCAAGATGGAAGCCCTGCCGGCGTGGGCGATGATGTTGATTGCGCTGACCATGGCCGCCGCGCTCATCGCCGCGATCCTGCGCCCCGCCAAGGGCGGCGTGATCGCGCTGCAGTGGTGGCTGGGAATGCAGGGCTTTGCGGGGCACGCGGGGAAGGTTGAGGCTGGGGTTGCTTAGGCCAGCACCAACACCCCGTCGTCGCCCCGTGCTTGACACGGGGCTTGGCTTCCCTTGCGACCTCGCGCTTGGCACAAGGCAGCAATGGAGAAAGGCGGTTGGCTCTACATCATGGCAAACCGCTATCGCGGCGGCACCTATGTCGGCGTCACCTCCGATCTGACCCGCCGCGTCTGGCAGCATCGTGAGGGAAAAGGCTCAATCCACGTGAGCGATTTCGGCAAGACCAGACTGGTCTACGCCGAACGCCACGAGGAGATCGAACCCGCTATCGCCCGCGAGAAGCTCGTCAAGAAATGGCGCCGCGAATGGAAATTCGCGCTGATCGAGGCGGACAATCCCGATTGGCTGGACCTGTGGGACCGGTGGTATCCGGCTGGGGCAGCGCCGGAGGGCGAGGCCGAAAGGTAGCCAAGCCCCGTGTCAAGCACGGGGCGACGATGAGGAGGGCTTGAGGATTGGTATCGGCACCTTTGGCGTTGCCTGATTGGCGACGGTTCCCGCCCCCTTCTCGTCACCCCGGGCTTGACCCGGGGTTCGGCTGTTCTTCTAAGGCAGCGCCAGATGGCGAGGCCGAGAGGTAGCCAAGCCTCATGTCAAGCACGGGGCGACGAGGGTTTTGGGTGGCTAAGCAGTGAGCCGCAATGGCTGAAAGGGGGTGGAAAGTTGTCATCGCCATCAAAGGCGCTTCACGAACTTGTTCGTTGCCTTGTCGTAGCAAAATGCAGGGGTCGGTGCATGAATGACAACGTCTTTTTTGAGAGTAACGACCACGATGCAGGTTAGCGCGTCACCTTGAAAAAGAAATCCCGCGACATCGTTTGATCGTCCATAGCGGCGCTGCTCCTCAGGGGTAAGACGAGCGAGCGCGTCAGTCAAAAACAAGGCGCTAGGATCACCCTGTACGATAGGCGCGCCTTTGCGAACAAACATAAGCTCTTCGGGCTTTGGCGAGCCACACGAGCTTAGCGCCAACGTCACGAATAGATAAAGCTGCCCCCTCACAGAAAGTTATTCGGCCAGATCATCGTGCGCCACATATGCGCCGTGGGTGAGCCATCGAAGCCCAGCCCTTCCTCCGGCTCCCTGAAGTTCCGCCCGATCACGTCTTCCAGTTCTTCCGGCTGCACCACCGGGAAATCGTCGAAGAAATAGGTGTCGTAGAGCGTCATCTGCCGCGCGGTCATGTACCACTTGTGGTTCTTCGCGTACTCGGCGTCGCGCAGGAGATAGTCCGGCACCTGATAGTCCGGGCCGAAGAAGGCGTGGTAGCTTTCGGGGTAGGCGTAGCCGACGCTTTCATCGGGCACGTAGCGCAGCGCCTGGTGGTACTTCACCGCGAAGGCGACTTCGGGATCGACATAGGGCTCGACCAGCTGCGCGCTCCAGTAGCCGTGGTCGCAGCGGATCAGGCAGCCGTTGGAAATGTCGTGCAGCAGGCAGGCCATCACGACCTTTTCCGGCAGCCCGTCATCCAGCGCGCGCTTGGCGCTGACGAGCAAGTGCCGCACGGTGATATCGCCGAAGCGGCAGCGGAAGAAATCGAGCAGGCGCGGCCGCTCGGGCATGCGCGGCAGGGCGGGGTTGTCGCCCATCATGAACACCGTCTTGGGGTTCAGGCGCTTCAGCAGTTCGCCCTCGTTGTCGACGAAATCAGTGCCCTTCCAGCCGACCGGCGAAGGGTAGATCAGGCGTTCGCGGCCGTCCTGCGGCCAGGGTCGTGTGTCGTCGGTCATATGCAGGAGGGTAGGCGCGGCGCTGCCACTGGGCAAGCGCCGCGCCCTTTGCTCAGAGGACTTCGAACAGCCCCGCCGCGCCCATGCCGCCACCGACGCACATCGTGACGACGACATACTTCGCGCCCCGGCGCTTGCCTTCGATCAGGGCGTGCATCGTGCAGCGCGCGCCGGTCATGCCATAGGGGTGGCCGATCGAGATCGATCCGCCGTTGACGTTGAGGAGCTCGTTGGGAATGCCCAGCTTGTCGCGGCAATAAAGCACTTGAACCGCGAAGGCCTCGTTGAGCTCCCACAGGCCGATGTCGTCCATCTTGAGGCCGAAGCGCTTGAGGAGCGCTGGGATCGCGAAGACGGGGCCGATGCCCATTTCATCGGGCTCGGTGCCGGCGGCCGCCATGCCGACATAGCGGCCAAGCGGGGTAAGGCCCTTCTTGGCAGCAACTTCGGCTTCCATCAGCACCACGGCGGCCGAACCGTCCGACAGCTGGCTGGCGTTGCCGGCGGTGACGATGCCGCCCTCGATCACTGGCTTCAGCGCCTGGAGGTTTTCCAGCGTGGTCGAGGGGCGGTTGCCCTCGTCCTTGGTCAGCGTCACGTCCTGCATCGTGATCTCGCCGGTTTCCTTGTTCTGCACGCCCATCGAGGCGCTGGCCGCCACGATCTCGTCATCGAACTTGCCCGCTTCCTGCGCGGCGGCGGTGCGCTGCTGTGATTGCAGCGCGTATTCATCGCAGGCCTCGCGGCTGATGTTGTAGCGCTTGCCGACCGTCTCGGCGGTCTGCAGCATCGGCATGTAGACCGCGTTGTGCATCGCAACGAGGCTGCGATCGGGCATCACGCGCATGTCCTTGGTCTGGACGAGGCTGATCGATTCCTGCCCGCCCGCGGCGACGACATCCATGCGATCAACGATGATCTGCTTGGCGGCGGTGGCGATGGTCATCAGGCCCGAGGAGCACTGGCGGTCCATGCTCATGCCCGAGACGGTGACGGGCAGGCCGGCACGCAGCGCGACCTGCCGGGCGATATTGCCAGCCTGTGCGCCCTGCTGAAGCGCGGCGCCCCACACCACGTCGTCAACCTCGGCACCCTCGATCCCGGCGCGCGCGACGGCGGCTTCCAAGGAAAGCGCGCCGAGCGTGGCGCCGGCAGTGGCGTTGAACGCGCCCTTGTAGGCGCGACCGATGGGGGTACGGGCGGCGGCGACGATTACGGCATCACGCATGATTTATCTCCTTAGGCATCCGGGGTGAGTACGGGGTTCTGGGCAATGGGGTTACCGCCGAAGTGATCTCTGAGTTCGCGCTTGAGCACTTTGCCGATCGGGCTGCGTGGCAGTTCGTCGACCACTTCGATGCGGGCGATGCGCTGGGTCTTGCCGAGCGCGCGGTTGGCTTCAAGGC
The DNA here is from genome assembly GCF_001296055.1 of Novosphingobium sp. AAP93. NCBI lineage: Bacteria > Pseudomonadati > Pseudomonadota > Alphaproteobacteria > Sphingomonadales > Sphingomonadaceae > Novosphingobium > Novosphingobium sp. AAP93. Next base: position 61,503 of record NZ_LJHZ01000096.1, on the reverse strand, counting down.
GGATAGCTTCGGGATCGGCGGAAGGATCGGCGAGCACGATGACCGCGAGCGGGGTTTCACCCCACTGGTCGGAGGGAATGCCGACGACGGCTGCCTCCTTCACAGCGGGCTGGCGCGTGAGTTCGGCTTCAAGGTCGGTCGGGAAGATGTTGAACCCGCCCGAAATGATCATGTCCTTGGCGCGGTCCATCAGGATGAGGAACCCGTCCTCGTCGAACTTGCCGATATCGCCGTGGCGGATGTAGCGCACCCCGTCCTTGTCGAACCACTCCATCTCGCGCGTCTTGGCGGGCTGGCCGTGGTAACCGTTCATCATGATGGGGGAGCGGCCGACGATCTCGCCGACTTCGCCTTGCGGCAGTTCGTTGCCCTGCTCGTCGATGATCTTCATCACGTGGCCGGGGGAGGGCTGGCCGACGGTGTGGAGCTTGTCCGGGAACTTGTGTGCGATGAGCGTGGTCGTCGCGCCGCCTTCGGTCAGTCCGTAGCCTTCGACAAGGCCGCCGGGCCAGCGCTTGAGTACGTCTGCTTTCAGCCATGCCGGGAAGGGCGCGGAGGTACAGCCCTTGAGGCGGTAGGAGGAAAGGTCGAAGCTGTCGAAGTCAGGCAGTTCCATGATCCGGCGGTACTGCACCGGGACCAGCATCGCGTTGGTGACGCGTTCGCGCTCCGAGAGGGCAAGGAACGTGCGCGCATCGAATTTCTTCATCAGCACGACCTTGCCCGCCGCGGTGAGCGTGGGGAGGAAGCTGACGAGGGTGGTGTTCGAATAGAGCGGGGTGGAATTGATGGTGACGGTATCATCGTCATAGCCGCCGACGATCGTGCGCCGGGCATATTCGTGGCGCATCTGGTGCGACTGGACGATGCCCTTGGGCACGCCGGTGGTGCCCGAGGAATAGATGATGTTGAACGGGTCTTCCGGCGCGGGCAGGCGTTCTTCGGGCTTGGCGCCTGCGGGGGCGATCCATTCCGAGAAGGGAATGCCTGCATCGCTATCATCCAGCGCGATGCGCTTGACGCGATCGGGGAAGGGCAGGCCCGCCAGCCCCTCGGCCATCGTCTTGTCGAGCAGCAGTACGCGGCTGGTGCTGTCCGCCAGCATCGCAAGCACTGTTGGCGGTGCGGCGGTGGAGGTGAGCGGCGCGGCGACCGCACCGGCGCGCAAGGCGCCGAGGAAAGCAAGCGCGGTGCGGACCGAATTGCTCGCCGCGATGGCGACGGGCTCGTTGGCCTGAACCCCTTCGCGCTGGAGCGCAGCGGCCACGCGGTCAAGCATCACGTCGAGATCGGCCCACGAAAGGCGGGTGGTTTCATCCGCCAGCGCGATGGCCTCGCCCCGCCGCGCGGCGTGGGCGCGCAGGATCACGCTCAGCGGGATGAACGGGCTCTCGACAATGTCCTCGATCTGCATGGCCGCCCGTTCCCTCAGTCGAAGGCTTCGCCCGCGGCGGCTTTCTTCGCCAGCAGCGGCGCAACGGGGAGGCCATGCTTCTCAAGCCCGGCGACGACCGTGTCCAGGCCAATGTTGTTTGCCCAATACATCGGGCCGCCGGTCCACGCGGGCCAGCCGTAGCCATTGAGCCACACGGTATCGATGTCCGATCCGCGTTGCGAAATGCCTTCCTCGAGAATCAGCGCGCCTTCGCTGATCATCGGGTAGAGCAGGCGTTCGAGGATTTCTTGGCTGTCGATGCTGCGCTGGGGCTTGCCTTCCTTGGCAGCCCATTCGGCGATCAGGCCGCGCGTGACCTCGCTGGGGGTACGCTGGCGGTTCTCGTCATAGTCGTAGAAGCCCGCGCTCTTCTTCTGGCCCCAGCGGCCCAAGGCGCAGAGCGCCTCGCGCAGCGTCTCGATGCGATTGGGATCGCGGTGCCAGCCGATGTCGAGGCCGGCGAGGTCCGCCATCTGGAACGGCCCCATCGGGAAACCGAATTCGAGCAGCGCGTTGTCGACATCCGCGTAGTCCGCGCCTTCCATGATGAGCGCGTTGGCCTGCTCCTGCCGCTTGGCTAACATGCGATTGCCGATGAAGCCGTGGCAGACGCCCGAGACGACCGGGACCTTGCCGATCTTCACCGCCAGCGCCATCACGGTGGCGAGCACGTCCTTGGCGGTAGCCGAGCCGCGCACGACTTCGAGCAGCTTCATCACGTTGGCGGGTGAGAAGAAGTGCATGCCGAGCACGGCTTCGGGGCGCTTCGTGCTGGCGCCGATTTCGTTGACGTCGAGGTAGCTGGTGTTGCTCGCAAGGATCGCGCCCGGCTTCACGATGGCGTCGAGCTTGCCGAAGACGTCCTTCTTGACGTCCATGCTCTCGTAAACCGCCTCGATCACCAGATCGGCGTCAGCAAGAGCATTGAAGTCGAGCGTCGGGGTGAGGCGGCCCATGGCGGCTTCAGCGAGTGCGGCGTCCATCTTGCCCCGCTTCACGGTGTTCTCGTAGTTGCGGCGCATCGTGGCGACGCCGCGGTCGAGCGCTTCCTGCGTCATCTCGACGATGGTGACGGGGATGCCGGCGGTGAGGAAGTTCATCGTGATGCCGCCGCCCATCGTGCCCGCGCCGATCACGCCGACCTTGTTCACCGGGAGCAGCGCGGTATCGGCGGGGATATCGTCGATCGTCGCGGCAAGCTTGCGCGCTGCGTCGATGTGGTCCTTGGCGCCGGGGATAGGATCGGACATTGCAGGTCTCCTTGGAAGCGATCAGGCGTGACTGTGGGTCATCGCCGAATAGACCAGCGTCTTGAGCTGGCGGCGGATGGGATAGCTCGACGAGGGGAACAGCTGGGTCATGAAGACCATGTGCAGTTTCTCGACCGGATCGATGAAGAAGGCGGTGGAATGGATGCCGCCCCAGTGGAATTCACCCTTGGTCCCGGGGATCAGCGTCTTGGCTGGATCGACCACGACGCCGAAGCCAAGGCCGAAGCCGACACCGGCATTGCCGGATTCGCTGAACAGCGCCTTCGACAGCGTTGTGAGGTCCGCACCACCCGGAAGGTGGTTGCTCGCCATCAGCGCCAGCGTCTTGGGCGAGATGAGCGGTCCCCCGCCCTTCGCCAGCGCGCCGCAGAAGCGGTGGTAGTCCGCAGTGGTCGACAGCAGCCCACCGCCGCCGCTTTCGAAGCGCGGCTCGCGCAAGGTGTTCGATTTCTCCGCATGGTCGATCAGCGTGGGCGCGCCGAGCGGGTTCCAGGCCCAGCTGTCGGTCAGGCGGTGGGCCTTCTCGGGCGGGCAGTGGAAGCCGGTATCGACCATGCCGAGCGGGGCGAAAATGCGCGTGGCAAAAAACTGGCCGAGGCTCATGCCGGAAAGGCGCGCGACGATCACGCCGAGAACGTCGGTGCTGACCGAGTAGTTCCAGCTCGTGCCGGGATCGAATTCCAGCGGCAGCTTGGCCAGTTCGGCGACGAAGTGGTCGTTCCCCGGCAGCGAGGCGTGCCCGTCGAGCCTGCCCTTGCGATAGGCCGCATCGACATTGGTGCGGTTCTGGATGCCGTAGGTGAGGCCCGACATATGCGTGAGGAGGTCCACCATGCGCATCGGGTTGGTGGCCGCGCGCGTCGGGAAGAACAGCGCATCGCCGCCACCGCCGTTGTAGATGCCAAGCCCGGCGAACTCGGGGATGACCTTGGTGACCGGATCGTCGAGCGCGACTTTGCCTTCCTCCAGCAGCATCATGAACGCCACGCTGGTGAGCGGCTTGGTCATCGAGGCGATGCGGAAGATCGCATCCTCGCCCAGCGGCCTGCCATCGGCGCGGGCCTTGCCGGTGGTGAAGCGGTGGAAGGCCTCGCCATCGCGCGCGATCAGCAGGTCTGCATTCGGCAGCAGCCCGGGTGTGACGTAGCGCTCTTCGAGGAACGCGCCGATGCGGGCGAGGCGGGCTGCGTCGAAGCCATGGGCGGCGGGGTCTGCCAAAGTCAGATCAGGCGCGATCATCCGAACACCGCCACCGATTGCAGGCCGTGCATCACTTCCACGCCTTCGCTGTTCCACAGCCGCAAGGTCTCGCTGCTGAAGCCGTTGGCCATGTGGTTGGATCTGGTCTCCAGGAGCCACCAGCCATCGCGCGTAGGCGGCACCTCGCCGAGGATCGTTAGCGCCCAGGTGATCGAACTGATCGGCCCCATGCGCTGCATCGCGCGCGCAGACCCCGGCGGCAGGGCATCGCCGATGCCGACAAGCTCGCCGACGGGATCGAGGCCGGAGCGGTCCTTGAGGCGCACCCAGCGGCGGATCGTACCCGGAGGCGAGCCTTCCGGCGGATCGGCGCGGCGCATGTCCATTCGCGCGGTGAAGGCGGGGGCCATGTCGTTCGCGGTGAGGCGGGGCGAGTCCTCGGGCTGGATCACGTTCGGCAACACGGCGGCGGCGACGGTTCCGTTGCTTTCCCGGCCCGCGCCGAATAGCCAAAGCGTGCGCTGCGCAACTGCGCCGTCGCACAGCAGCGATGTCTCGACTTGCGCCACGCTGCGGCCCTGCCGGAGCATGGTAACCTCGACTTCGAGATGTTCGCCCACCGGGGCCACGAAGCCGACCTGTGCGGCGCGCAAGGGAGGCAGATCGGGGAAGGCAAGCTTGGCGGCGGAATAAGCGATGAACGCCGCCGTCCCGCCATACATCGTGCGGCCTTGCATCCAGCCTGCCGCCCCGTCGAGCTTGAAGCGCCCCTTGCCCAGCGGTTCCAGCTGCGCGGCGAGTGCGCCGAAGCCCATTTCGGCCTCGGCGGATGCATTGCTGGCGGCGTCCGGCTGCTCGGCTTCCGGCAAATCGGCATCCTTCCCACGAATCTTCTTATGCGCCCGGATTAGGTCATCGGAAGGGATCAGGGAAGCGTCTGCGCAGCGCGAAAGGCCGAAAAAATCACGCAATTCCGCCGGGTTCGCTGCCTTCCGCTACGGCAAGCGAGGCTTTCGGACCCCTTGCTGCGAGGCGGGGGCGGCACTAGTCTCCGCGTCAAAGAGGCACTGCCAGAACGAGCAGCGCCCGCGAGGATGTCATGACCGAACAGAGCCCAATCGCGCAAGGAGCGCTTCCCACGATTCCCGCCGGCTGGCCCGTGCATACTCTGGCCGAAATCCGGGCAGAACTCTGCGCGCCGGGCATGCCCTTCGAGATGGAAACGGTCACCATTCGCGGCGTGCCGACGCGCGTGTGGAAGAACGCCTTGCCCAACTTGCGCGGCGTGATGGCGGTCGCGCGGACGCATGGGGCGGCTGACTTTGTCGTTTATGGCGAGGAACGGGTGACCTTCGATGCGTTCCACCGCGCCGTGGCGGCGTTGATGGGCGCTCTGCAGGTGCGCGGCGTGGGCAAGGGTGACCGGGTCGCGCTCGCGATGCGCAACTTGCCGGAATGGCCGGTCGTGTTCATAGCGGCTGCCGCGCTCGGCGCAATCATCGTGCCGCTCAATGCGTGGTGGACGGGCGAGGAACTGGCGTTTGCGCTCGAGGACAGCGGCGCGAAGCTGCTTGTCGCCGATGCCGACCGCTGGAGCCGGATCGCACCGCATACTGAAGGCCTGCCGCTCAAGAATGTGATCGTTTCGCGCGGCGGCTCGGCCGGGGCGGAGGCGCTGGAAGATATCATCGGCACGCCGCCGACCTGGGATCTGCTGCCTGATGCGGAACTCCCGCCAGCCGCAATCGACAGCGATGATCCCGCCGGCATCTTCTATACCAGTGGCACCACCGGCCGCCCCAAGGGCGCGCTCGGCACGCATCGCAACCTCGTCACCAATATCATGACCAGCGCGTGGAGCGGCGCGCAGACCGCCCGGCGGCGCGGCGAGGGGCTGCCCGAGGCGAAGCGCCGCGTCATCCTGCTGGCCGTTCCGCTGTTTCACGCAACCGCCTATTCGGCAACGCTGATGGGCACGCTGGCTGGCGGAAGCTGCCTCGTGCTGCTCCACAAGTGGGATACGCTCGAGGCCATGCGCCTGATCGAGAAGGAGCGCGTTTCGATGACCGGCGGCGTGCCGTTCATCGCGTGGCAGCTGATCGAACACCCTGACCGGCACAAGTACGATCTTTCCAGCCTCGAAGCCGTGTCCTACGGCGGAGCCCCCTCTGCACCCGAGCTGGTTCAGGCCATCTGGCAGACCTTCGGCGCGCTCCCCGGCAATGGCTGGGGCATGACCGAGACCAGCGCCACGGTGACGCACCATATGGCCGAGGACTACCTCAACCGGCCCTCCAGCTGCGGCCCGGCAGCCCCCGTCGCCAGCCTCGAAATCCGCGCCGATGATGGCGTGACGGTGCTCCCGCCGAACACGGTGGGCGAGCTCTGGGCAAGCGGTCCGATGATCGTTGCCGGCTATTGGAACCGCCCGGAGGCGACCGCGCAGACTTTCGTCAATGGCTGGGTGCGCACGGGCGATCTTGCCAGACTGGATGATGAAGGCTTCTGCACCATCGTCGACCGCGCCAAGGACGTGATCATCCGCGGCGGCGAGAACATCTATTCGATCGAGGTCGAGAACGTGCTCTACGAGCATCCGGCGGTGACCGACGCGGCGCTGGTCGGCATTCCGCACCGCACGCTGGGCGAGGAACCGGCGGCGGTCGTCTATCTCGCACCCGGAACCGAAGCGAGCGAGGAGGAACTCAAGGCCTTCGTCGCGGCGCGGCTTGCCGGTTTCAAGGTGCCGGTGCGGATCGCATTCACCAGCGAGACGCTGCCGCGCAACGCCAATGGGAAGATTCTCAAGAAGGACCTCAAGGCTCTCTTGGCTGCTTCCGGGCTGGCAGAAACGTGAGATGGCGCGCAGCAAAGCCTGTGCGATATAACGGACAAGCAGGAGGGAGACGGGGCAATGACTGAAACTACGGGCGAACGGCGGACGGGCGGATGCCTCTGCGGAGCGGTGCGCTATGAAACCGCATGGCCGCCGCTGCTGACGGGCGTCTGCCATTGCCGCCATTGCCAGAAGCAGGCAGGCACCGCGTTCTCGGTGCTCGTCGCCGTGCCGTTCGCCGCGCTGGAGCGGTCAGGCGAGCTGACGGTCTACGAGGACGGCAGCGAATCCGGCAATCCGGTGATGCGCAAGTTCTGCGGCACATGCGGTTCGCCGGTGTTCAGCGAGACGCCAAGCGGGATGGCGCAGGGCATGATCTTCATCAAGGCGGGCACACTCGACAATCCCGACGAGCTTGAGCCTACCGTGCATTTCTGGACCAACAGCAAGCAGAACTGGGTGACGCTGCCACAAGGTGCGACCCTGCTGGAAAAGCAGTAACCCGCGTCAGTTCGCGCTCCTATCCAATGCGCCAGCTTGTTGGCAGGCGGCGCAGTGGCATTATGCTCACCGTGCAAGACTTGCGCGTCTGGCGAGGGCTGTTCCGCCTTCCCGGCGCCGCCCACAATCAGGACCCGCCATGGCTGACATTGACCCCCAGATCGAACGTTCGGACCGCTGCCCGGGGATCACCTATACAGACATGCTCGCCGTCGATACGCGGCCAGCGCCCGATTACCTCGTGATGGAATCGACGCAGGAGCTTGGCGACGAACCGCTTGACCCGGACCGCTATACCAGCCCCGCGTTCAAGGCGCTCGAAGACGAGAAGATGTGGCCCAACGTGTGGCAGTTCGCCGCGCGGGAAGAGGACATGCCCGATCCGGGCGACACGGTGGTCTACGAGATCAATGACAAGTCGTTCCTGCTTGTCCGCCAGCAGGACGGCAGCGTCCGCGCGTTCTACAACGTGTGCCTCCACCGCGGGCGCAAGCTGCGGCTCGAAGGCGGCCGGGCGATCAATCTGCGCTGCCCGTTCCACGGCTTTACCTGGAACAACGATGGCAGCCTCAAGGAAATCCCCTGCTCGTGGGACTTCAAGCATCTCGAGGACAAGAACCTCTCGCTCCCCGAAGCGCGGGTCGAAAGCTGGCAAGGCTTCATCCTGATCACCGAGAACCACGACCTTCCGTCGTTCCGCGAGTGGATTGGCCCGGGTGTCGAGCACTACGACAACTGGCGGCTGGACGAATGCACCACCGGCGCATGGGTCGCGCGGATCGTTCCGGCCAACTGGAAGGCGGTGGCCGAAGCGTTCATGGAAGCCTGGCATTCGGTCGTCACGCATCCGCAGATCCTGCCGTTCACTGCAGACGCCAACACGCGGTATGACCTCTACGGCGATCACATGAACCGGGCGATCACGCCCAACGGCACCCTTTCGCCCCACCTCAAGGGCAAGGACCAGATGTATGTGATCAACAAGCTCGCCGAATTCCTCGGCGCGGGCGACGGGCGCGGACGGCGCAATGCGGCCGAACCGACCGACCTCAAGGGCTTCGATCCGGAAGATCCGCTGCTGGCGCGCAAGGTGCTGGCGCAGGCCAACCGCGAGGGCTTCGCGGCGATGAACGGGCATGACTACTCGCAGGCCTCGGACAGCGAGATGCTCGACAACCTGACCTACAACATCTTCCCCAACTGGTCGCCGTGGGGCGGCTTCGTGCCCAACATCGTCTACCGCTGGCGGCCGTGGAAGGATGCCGATCACTGCCTGATGGAAGTGCGCATCCTGATGCGCGCGCAGAAGGGCGAGAAGCCAGCGCGCGGGCCGGAGATGTTCATGATCCCGGATGACCAGCCGTTTGCCTATGCCGGGCACCTCATCGGCGCGGCGCTGGCGGGCGTGTTCGATCAGGACATGGAAAACCTGCCGCATGTGCAGGCGGGCATGAAGGCGAGCAAGAACAAGCGGCTCGAACTCGGCCACTATCAGGAAACGCGCATCCGCCAGTTCCACCGCACGATGGACAAGTACATTTCCGGCGAACTGCCGAAGACGGCGTGATGCCGAGGTGGTGGGGCGTCAGAGCTCCACCACCACCTTGCCCACGTTCGCGCCGGTGAACAGCTTGGTGAAGGCGGCCGGGGTCTCCTCCAGCCCGGTGCTCACCTCGAAAGGTAAGCGCAGCTGGCCGGCGGCTGCGAGCTTCGCGAGCTCGGGATTGAACGCCGGTTCGCGGGCGTAGAAATCGGGCGAGAAGAAGCCTTCGATGCGCAGGCGCTTCATCAGCACCTGATCGAAGCGGTAGGGACCCGGTACTGGCCCCTGCGCGATGTAGTTGGTGATGAGACCACAGACCGCGACGCGGCCGAACAGCGCCATGTTGCCCAGCGCCGCATCGAGGACCCGCCCGCCGACGTTGTCGAAGTAGACGTCGATGCCATCGGGGCAGAGGCGCGCGAGTTCGGCTTCGACATCAGCCGACTTGTAGTCGATCGCGCCGTCGAAGTGGTATTCGCCGGTCAGCAAGTCGCACTTGCGCGCGCCGCCTGCGATGCCGATCACGCGACAGCCTCGCGCCTTGGCGATCTGGCCCGCCATCAGCCCGGTGCAGCCTGCGGCGGCGGAGACGACGAACGTCTCGCCCACCTTGGCCGCGCCGGTTTCGACCACGCCGACCCATGCGGTCCAGCCGTTGGCACCGTAGATGCCGACGTATTGCTTGAGATCGGCATGAGCATCGTCGAGCTTGGTGCAATAGGTTGCATCCGGCTCCACGACCGAGAAATCCGCCCACTGGCCGTAGCAGCGCACACGGTCGCCTGTTGTGTAGGCCGGGTGGCGGCTTTCCTCCACCACGCCGAGCACGGTGCCGATCAGCTTGGCGCCTAGCGGCGTGCCGGGCTGGTAGCTGTCCTCGCGGTCGGTCATGTACATGCGGGTGCCGCTGTCCATCGAGAGCACCTTGTTGCGCACGAGGATCTGGCCATCGGCCAGCTGCGGGAGTGCTTCGGTCCTGAGTTCGAAGGCTTCGGCGTAAGCATTGCCGACGGGGCGCCGGGCGAGGAGCCAGTGGCGATTTTCGGTGCTCAAGGTTTGTCCTCCGGTATCGGTGCAGCCTCCATCAAGCCCGGGATCGCCCGGCAATGCCACTGGCGGAATTGAGCGGCCCACCCTCTCTTTCATCAGTGTGCCCAGCCCCCGATTGCCGATAGCTTCCCTATTCAAAATACTGGGGAGATGTACCTTGGCCGATAAGACCCTGCGGACGTTCTGCCGCTTCTGCCACGCCAGCTGCGCGATGCTGGTCGATGTCGAGGGCGACAAGGTGACGGCGGTGCGGGGCGATCCCGAGAACGAGCTGTTCCACGGCTATACCTGCGTGAAGGGCCGCCAGATGCCCGAGATGCACAACCTGCCCGAGCGGCACCTGCGCCCGCTGGTGCGCAAGGGCGGGGTGAAGGGCGCAGAGTTCGTCGAGACTTCGACGGCCGAGGCGCTCAAGCTGGTGGCGGACAAGATCAAGGCGGTGATCGCCGAGCATGGGCCGCATGCGGTGGCGCTCTATTGCGGCACCAATGCCTTCCAGAACAGCGCGGTGCTGGGCACATCCTACGCGCTGGCCGAGGCGATCGGCACGCGCAACTACTATACCAGCGTGACGGTGGACCAGCCGGCCAAGGTCTTCACCACCGCGCGCTACGGCCAGTGGATGGGCGGGCCGAACAACTTCGAGGAATCCGACGTCGTCATGTTCGTCGGCAACAATCCGCTCGTCTCGCACTACACGCCGAGCGGGGGTGTACCGCCGTTCTCGCCCTCGCGGCGCCTGCGCGATGCCAAGGCGCGGGGGATGAAGGTGATCGTGGCGGACCCGCGCCAGAGCGATACCGGCAATCTGGCGGACCTCTACCTGCAGGTGAAGCCGGGCGAGGACCCGGCGCTGCTGGGCGGGATGCTGCATGTGATCATCAAGGAAGGGCTTTACGACCGCAATTTCGTGGCGGCGCATGTCGATGGCTTCGATGCGCTGGCGGACGCGGTGAAGGACTTCACGCCGGAGCTCGCCGGGGAGCGCGCCGGTCTTCCCGCCGAACAGATCGTCGCTGCCGCCCGCATGTTCGCCCGCGCTGCCAAGGGCCGGGTGGTGACCGGGACGGGACCGGAAATGGCGGGCCGCGGCGTGCTCACCGAATACCTCGTGACCGCGCTCAACATTGTCTGCGCGCGGTTCAACCAGGCGGGGGACAAGGTGGCGAACCCGATGGTGTTCATGCCCTTTGCCGCCGGGCCGAAGAAGGCGCAGGTCGCGCCGCCGATGCCGATGTTCGGCGAAGGCTTCGCGCAATCTCGCATCCGGGGGATCGGCAAGCTCGGCACCGAAATGCCCTGCCCGGTGCTGGCGGACGAGATCCTCACACCCGGCGAGGGCCAGGTCAAAGTGCTCATCTCGATCGGCGGCAATCCGGAGATCGCCTTCCCCAACCAGCGCAAGGTTAGGAAAGCCTTGGAAACGCTGGAAATGTTCGTGCAGGTCGATCCCTACATGTCCGCCAGCGCCAAGCGGGCGGACGTGATCCTTGCCCCTTCGATGTGCCTCGAGCGCGAGGACATCAACAACGTCTCGCAGCCCTTCTGCGAGGAGCCTTACGCCCATTATGCCGAGGCGATGGTGCCTGCGCCGGGCGACACGATGGACGAGTACGAGATGCTTTGGTGGATCGCCAAGCACCTCGGGCTGCAACTGCAGCTGCCGGGCGGGCCGTGCTCGATGGAGAGCGTGCCCGACAAGATGACGATGCTCGATCTCATCTCGCACGGTTGCCTCGTCGCGCCGAGCAAGGCGCGGGCGGATTCACAGGCAAGTGCAACGCCGGGCGGGGCGATGTTCTATCCCGAAGTCCATGCGACGATCGCGCCGGCGGACCCTGACGCCACGAACAAGTTCCAGCTTGGCGCGGGCGACATGCCGTCGGCGTTCGCGGGCTATGCGGCGCGGCGGCCCGAGGCGGACGGGTTCGATTTCAAGCTGATCTCGCGCCGTTCGAAGCACCGCTACAACAGCAACGGGCACATCTCCGAGTTCCTCAAGAAGAAGATGCCGACCAATCCGGCCTACATCAATCCGGAGGACCTCGCGGCGCTGGGCGTGGAAGACGGCGCGGTGATCGAGATCGCCTCGCGCGTCGCCTCGATCCATGCCGTTGCCAGCGCCAGCGACAAGGTGCGGCGCGGGGTGATCTCGATGAGCCACGCCTGGGGCAACGACGATGCCGGCAAGGACGACGTGATGGGCATCGGCGCTTCGACCAACCGCCTGATCGACGACATTCAGGACATGGACCCGATCACCGGCCTGCCGCTGCAGAGCGCGATCCCGGTGCGGGTGATCGCGGCCTGAAAGCGGGGGGCAAAAGCGACAAAAGCGACACCGTGTCGCTTTTGGGTGATGCTGTTTTCCTGTTTATTGACAAAGGCTTGTGCGCCTGAAAGCGACAAGGTGACACATATTGCGTGTGTGCGCCTGAACCGACCATTTCAAAGAGCGTGTGGAGTCTGACAGACCGGGTGGGTGTAGGAAAGGGGTAACCGAGCGGGGCTTGTGGCGGCTCTGGATCCCCGCCTGCGCGGGGATGACGAAGAAGGGGAGGGGCGGGGAGGACGAACTAGGAGCGGGGGGTGAACCGCTGCAACTGATACACATCTCGTCATTCCCGCGAAGGCGGGAATCCAGAGCGGACATGCGCTGAGTCCCGCTCCAAAACCCCTGCACCCGAACGAAAAAGGCCGCCCCGGTTTCCCGAGGCGGCCCCTTCATCCGGCGTGGAGTTGCCGCCGGGATCTCAGAACTTGAAGCTGCCCTGGATAAAGATCTGGCGGCCGCGGTTGATGGTGAAGACTTCGTCGTCACCGATCGGAAGGCCATTGGTCGGGCCAGCGAGGAACGGACGACCGCCCGAGGTGTTGACGAAGATCTTGTCGGTGATGTTGTTGCCGACCAGCGCCAGCCTCCACTTGCCATCGGGCGCGCCGACCGAGATCGAGGCGTCGATGGTGGCATAGGCGGGCTGCTGGTAGTCCGTGAAGTTTTCCTGCCGGGTATAGTACTTGCCGCTGTAGGCGACGTTGCCCGAGAGGCCGAGTTCCAGCGCATCGCTGAGCGGTGCGGTGTAGTCGAACGCGATATTGCCGGCGAATTCCGGCGCACGCGCGGCGCGGCGGCCGCGGATGTTGGGATCGTCAGCCGTGCCGAGCACGCCATCCGGGCCGGTGCCGGTGAAGAAGTCCCGCGTGAACTTCGCATTGGTATAGGCGAGCGAGCCGAACAGGCGCAGGCCATCGACCGGCGGGCGCCAGCTGAAATCGACGTCGATGCCCTTGGTGCTGAGCTGACCGGCATTGGTGGTGACGAACTGGATCGTCGTCGCGTTGAAGTTCTGCACCTGCAGGTTGTTGAACACGTAGTAGTACGCCGTGGCGTTGAACGTGATCGTGCGGTTGGCCAGCTGCGACTTGAAGCCGATTTCGCCGCCCTTGCTGGTTTCCGACTTGAAGATCAGCCCGTTGGCTGCGGCCTGGAACTTGTCGGGAATCAGGAAGTTGGCGAGGTTGCTCGAGGGCAGCGCACTGTTGTCGATGCCGCCCGACTTGTAGCCGGTCTTGAACGCGGCATAGACGTTGAAGTCCGGGTTGACCTTGTAGCGCAGCGTGACTTCCGGCGACCAGTTGCTGTCATTGAACTTGATCGGCGGTGTCTTGAAGCCGCTCGGCACGAAGCCGAACACCGTCGACAGGAAGGTGTGCATGTAGGGAATTTCGATCGTGTTGACCTTGTCTTCCTTGGTGTAGCGGACGCCGCCAGTCAGCTCGAGCTTGTCGGTGATGTCATAGGTCGCGCTGCCGAAGAGCGAATAGGTGTTGGTCTTCGTGCGGTGCTTCTTGAAGTAGTCGAACGTATTGCCGGTCACCGGATCGGGGAACAGCAGCGAGGCATTGAACGCCTGCTGCGACGTATCGAACTTGATCACGCGGCTTTCGTAGAAGGCGCCGAGCTGGAAATTGATCGGACCATCATAGCTGCTGACAAGGCGCAGTTCCTGGGTGAACTGGGCGGTCTTGTTGACAGGGTCGCTGCCGCCGACACCCTGCGGCGAACCGGGGGCGTTGACCGCTGCCAGCGCGGGGGCTGAGAACGCCAGCAGGGCCGGCGGCAGAACGCCCGCCAGCGGCGAGAGATCGAGCGGAAGCCCGTTCGGACGGAAAGCCGGGCCGACACCGAGATAGCTGTAGGAATCGAAGTCGAGCGCCTTGAGGTTGAGGTAGCCCGTGGTCGAGACCAGCTTGAGGTTGTCGCCGAGCTTGGCGTCCATCTTCAGGCGGGTGAAGAACACGTCCGTCTGGCCGAAGGGATGGCCCGGATAGCGGCCGCCCGCAGCGCCGCTGCCATCGGGGAACTTGCGGACCAGCGCCGGCGAGGGATCGGACGTGGTGACGTACTTGTCGAGCGGCTTGCAATCCGCGTTCGAGGGGATCGCGATCGCGGCAGGCCCGAGGAAGCTGAACAGCACGACCTCGTCCGCACGGCCGTTCTTGCCGCAGGAAACGTCGGCGGTACCGATCGCGCCGTCGTTCGTGTTGCGCGTGTAGGTGGCCTTGAGGTTGGCGGTGAAGTCGCTCGACGGTTCCCACTGCAGGGTGACGCGGCCGACGAAATCGGTGAGGCCGCGGTTGCGCAGCTTGGCCGGGGTCGTCGGGTTGATCTTCACGTATTCCTTGACGTCGTTGTACTGGCCGGCGACGCGGATGCCCAGCGTATCGGTGAGCGGGCCCGAGACGTAGCCGCTGACGAGATAGCCCTTCTCTTCGAACTCATAGGAAGCGCTGCCGCCGTACTGCCAGGTCTTGGTCGGATCGGCGGTGCGGATCTGGATGACGCCGGCCGAGGCGCTCTTGCCGAAGTAGAGCGACTGCGGGCCCTTGAGCACGTCGATCTGCGCCGGATCGGCAAAGCCCGCCTGCAGGAGGCGGCTGGTGGAAACCTGCACGCCGTCGAAATCGATCGCCACGGCGCTGTCGAACGCGGCGGAAATGTTGGACGAGCCGACACCGCGCAAGCTGATCTGCGCACCTGCGCCCGAACCGCCGACCTGGACGTTGAGCGTTGGGATGCGGCTGACGATGTCAGCCGGCTTGGTGACGTTGTATTTGGTGAGCGTGTTCGCGCTGATCGCGGTGATCGTCAGCGGCACGTTCTGCAGCGATTCCGCGTCGCGACGGGCGAACACGGTGATTTCCTCGGTCGTCGCCGGCGCGTCACTGGCGGCGGCACCTTCCGCCGGAGCCGCAGCATCGGCAGCATGAGCCAGCCCCGGCAGCATCAGTGAAGTGGCAGCAGCACCAGCAAAAAGCGCGGCGCGAAACGGCGACACGAGTGTCCTCATCCCCATAGCAATCCTCCCAACTTTGTGTTGGCGAATATCTTGCTGTAATTGCTAGATTTTCCGCCTACAATCCCGTGTACTAAGCTAGGGTGCGGGGGGCGAACAGCAACTATCAGAAATAGGGACAGGCAGCGGGTTTTTGTGCGCGGTGTTGCTGCAAAAACGCACGGATTCCGTACGGTCCGATCTGAATGTAACTGCTGCGTGCCGTCACCGACTCCTGGGCGGGGTCTCGCTCTCCAGCCAGCGGTTCAGCTTGTTGTGAAAATCGCGGATCTTGCTTTCCTGATAGCTCGCGAAGATCACCTCGCCCTTGGGATGATTGTGCAGGCCCTTCTGGACGGCGGCGTGATTGAGCCCGTCCTGGTTGAAGATCTTGTTGAGATAGCTGCCGAATTCGGTCGCCTTGGTATAGTCGTCCTCCAGATCGAGGAAGGTGCACTTGGCTGGCGCCGGGCGCTCTGCGCCTTCGGGCACCTGCACCATGTACATGACCTCGTGGAGCGACTGCTCCGGATTGTCCCCGTCGGGCCGGAAGCGGTAGAAGATTGGATTGAAATCCGCCCAGGGGTGCAGGTTGGGGAACACCGAGTAGAAGATCGCGTCGATCATGTCGGCGTCGCTGAACTGGTCGATCTTGTCGCCCCACTGCGGGCGCATGAGCTCGCGCCGGTCGCGCGCAGCATCGGCGCGGAAATCCTCGGTTGAGGCACTGGCAAAGCGGGTGGGCATGTTCTCCTCACCCGGTGCGATCTTGCCGCCGATCCAGTTGCACATGTGCGCGTCGGCGCTGACGACTTCGCCTTCCACGTGCGCGCCGGTCATGTCGAAGATCCCGGTCTTGCCATCGGGACGGGTCACCTCGACGCGGTTCTCCTCGATCCGGCGGTAGACGTGGCCGCTCAGCGGATGGCGGAAGCTGGTGAAGGCCTGGCCTTCGGGGAAAGCGGATGGATCGGGCGCATCGAGATCGGTGTGCGCGCTCGGCGGGCCCGAGGCCGACATGGCGCGGCTGATGTTCGGCCAGACGTCGTACTTGGAGCCGGTATCGAGGAACATCGGCAGCAGCTCGGGGTGCGTGCCGACAACGTGGTAGGATTCCATGAAGGCTTCCTGCGCCACTTTCCAGTTGCACGGCAGGCGCTTCACCATGTGCGCGGCCTTGTAGCGGCGCTTGAACGGCAGCGAGAAATGGCGGTCGATATCGCCGAGAAAATCGGCAAGCGGCTCGGCATTCGGGTCGGGATTGATGAACACGAAACCGCCCCAGTGGCCGACCGAAATGGCGGGGAGCGAGTATTCCTCTTCGGTGACGGTGGGGAAATCCCAGTGGCTGGGCACTTCCTTGAGGCGGCCATCGAGGTGCCACGACCAGCCGTGGAACGGGCAGCGCAGGGCCTTGAGGCCCTTTTTGTGGGCCTCGCACAATTGCCGGCCGCGGTGGAGGCAGGCGTTGGGGAAGGCCTTGACCGCGCCGGGGCCGTCGCCCGAGGCATTGCGCACGAGGATGTAGGAGAGACCGGCGATCTCGTAGACATGGGTGTCGCCGACATTGGGAATGTCGTCTTCATGGCAGGCCATCTGCCACACGCGCTTCCACAGCCGCTCGACCTCGCGCTCGTGCTCTTCCTTGCTCCAATAGCGGTGGGTGGCGACCTTGGTGACGCCGCCGGGATAGGGCGATTCCTCCAGATAGACCGGCGGCGGGGCAACCTTGTCGGCCCTGATCACATCGAGGTAGGTCACGCCTGCTGTGCGGTCGTGCCCGGTCTTGGTTTCCACCATTTGTCCGCTCTCCCTTGGACTTATCGGGCAGTCTACGCCTGCGAAGAACCGGGGCCATTCATCATTTTGAGGGGACCGCGCGCCATGCCGCCGGCGGCGTAGAGGTAGAACAGCGCAGCCGGGACGGCGAAGGCGGCGCTGACGCCGATCACCGCCCATGTCAGCGCCTTGGTGCCGAAGAGGGGGGTGAGGCTGGTGCTGGCAAAGCCGACGAGGAAGAGGCCGAGCGCCTGCCCGATGAGGTTGTTGAAGATCATCGCGACGGCCATCGCCATCGCCCGCTCGTCGGGGCGTACCGCGAGCTGGATGAGCGAGACGGTGGGCGCCTGCGCGGTGAGAAAGACGAGATAGCCGCAGGAGAACAGGCCGAGGAAGGTCCAGAAATGCGTGCTCTGGAGCGCCATCAGGTAGATCGGCAGGCAGGCGAGCGTGGCGATGGCGGGGAGCCAGGCGCGCCAGCGTGCGTCGCGCTGCACCAGCCAGTCGGTGAGGTAGCCGCCGAGCAGCGGGCCGGGAATGCCGCCGAGGACAAAGGCGAGGCCGAGGTAGAAGCCGACATCGGCGGTCGTGACCGGGAAATTGCGCAGCATGATCGCGGCGAGCCAGGTGGCGAAGACGTAGCCGGTGACGATCATGCAGCCGAACGCGCAGGAGGCGGCAAGGAACACGCGGTTTGCGAATAGCGCGCGCACGCCGGTGAACCACGCGGTGAGGCCCTCGGCGAGGCTGACCTTGGGCGGGACGGGTCGGCCTCCCGGCTCCTTCACCGTCAGGTAGAAGAAGAGCGCAAAGGCCATGCCGGGCAGGCCCAGCAGCAGGAAGGTCATGCGCCAGCCGACCGCATGGGCGAGCACGCCGCCGAGGATCAGCCCGGCCGCGGTGCCGAGCGTGGGGCCGAGGAAGTAGATCCCCATCGCACGGCCAAGCTCGTGGCCCTTGAACGTCTGGGTGAGCAGCGAAGTCCCGGCGGGGCCGCTGCCCGATTCGCCAATGCCGACGCCCATCCGCGCGAGGAAGAAGGTCCAGAAGCCGGTGGCGAGGCCGCAGCATGCGGTCATCAGGCTCCACGAGGCGATCGAGAGCGAAATGATCAGCGGACGGCTCATGCGGTCGGCCAGCCAGGCCAGCGGCAGGCCGCAGACGACGTAGAGCACGGTGAAGGCAAAGCCGGTGATCAGGCCGATCTGCGTGTCGCTGAGCGCGAAGGCGTGCTTGATGTCCTCGATCATGATCGAGAGGATCAGCCGGTCGGTGATGTTCAGCATGCCGCCGAAAGTGATCACGCCGAGCACGAACTGGCGGTAGTGGCGATGCTCTCCCAAGACGCCCGCTCCTTCTTTTCGCTAGGGCTAGGCCTTCGCGGCGGGGGCTGCGCCTAGCAAATTCAATGATCGTAGACCCCCGGCTTTGGTGTCACCATGATGGCAACAATGGGGCCGCAGCATTCGGCCCGACCCAGCGGGAAAGGTATGGCTGAGGTGCTGACGCCGATTGCAGAGAACCTGTGGACCAATGAAGCCGAGCCGGCGCTGATCGGCGGGCGGCTGCCCAGCGGCAAGATTGTGTTTCCCTATCCGAGCGGCGATGCGGCGGAGGGCGTCGAGCCCTGGCGCCTGTCGCGCAAGGGCACGCTGTGGTCGTGGACCCGGCAGGACTTCCAGCCCAAGGAACCCTACGAGGGGCCTGAGCCGTTCAAGCCCTACCTCCTCGGCTATGTCGAGCTGCCCGGCGAAGTGATCGTCGAGACGCGCATCGTCGATTGCGTGCTCGAGGATCTGAGGCTCGGCATGCCGATGGAATTCGTGGTCGCGCCATTTGATGCGACCCGTTCGACTTATGCGTTTCGTCCGGAGAAAGCGTGATGGAAGACGTCTATATCATCGGGGCGGGCATCCACCCCTTCGGCCGCACTGATGGCCGCTCGGGCCGCGATCAAGGTGTCTACGCGGTGCGGCAGGCGATGGCCGATGCCGGGATCGAGTGGACCGACGTGGGCTGCGCCTATGGCGGCTCGGCCGCCGCAGGCAGCGCGGACATCATGGTCAACGAACTGGGCCTTACCGGCCTGCCGTTCATCAACGTGGCCAACGGCTGCGCGACGGGCGGCTCGGCGCTTGCCTCGGCGCGCAATGCCATCGCGGCGGGCGAGTTCGATGTGGCGCTGGCGGTCGGCTTCGACAAGCACCCGCGCGGCGCGTTCAACGCCAAGCCCCGCGAATATGGCCTTCCCGAATGGTATGGCCAGACCGGGATGATGCTGACGACGCAATTCTTCGCGCTCAAGATCCAGCGCTACATGCAGCTTTACGGGATCAGCCGCGAGACGCTGGGGCGGGTAGCAGAGAAGGCCTTCCGCAACGGCGTGCATGCCGATCACGCGTGGCGGCGTTCGCCGGTCGATCTGGAGACGATCCTCAACTCGCCGATGGTGAACGATCCGCTGACCAAGTACATGTTCTGCGCGCCCGCCGAAGGTGCGGTGGCGCTGATCCTCGCGAGCGGCAAGAAGGTGCGCGAACTCGGCGCCGATGCGGTGAAGATCGCCAGTGTCGCCGTCCGCACGCGCCCGCCGGGCTCGTTCGAGGTGTTTGCGCCCTCGGTCGATATCGAGAATGGCGGCAAGCCGACGGTGCTCGCTTCCAAAGCCGCGTTCGAGCAGGCCGGGATCGGGCCGGAGGACATTTCGGTCGCGCAGTTGCAGGACACCGAGTCCGGCGCCGAGATCATGCACATGGCCGAGAACGGTTTCTGCAAGGACGGCGAGCAGGAGCAGTGGCTGCGCGAGGGCCGGACCGAGATCACCGGCAAGCTCCCGGTCAATACCGACGGCGGCTGCCTTGCCTGCGGCGAACCGATCGGCGCATCGGGCCTGCGGCAAGTCTACGAAAACACCGTGCAGCTGCGCGGACGCGGCGGCGGGCGGCAGGTGCCGGGCAAGCCCAAGGCGGCCTACAGCCACGTCTATGGTGCACCGGGTCTTTCCGGCGTGTGCATTCTGGAGCGCTGATTGATGGGCAAGATGACCGGCAAGGTCGCGCTGATTTCGGGCGGGGCTGAAGGCATCGGCGGCACGGTGGCCGAGCTGTTCGTGGCCGAAGGCGGCAGCGTGATGCTGGGCGACTTGCAGCTTGAGAAGGCCAAGGCCCATGCCGCGAAGCTGGGGCCGAATGCCGATGCGGTGCAGCTTGATGTGCGCAGCCTTGAGCAGTGGGAAGCGGCAGTGGCGGCGACATTGGCGCGCTTCGGCAAGCTGACGACCTTGTGCAACATCGCGGGCATTTCCGAGCCGGGGAACACCGTCGACGTCGATCTCGACAGCTGGCACCGCCATATCGACATCAATCTGACGGGGAGCTTCTATGGCTGCCGTGCCGCGATCCCGGCGCTGGCGGCTTCGGGTGAACCTGCGACCATCGTGAATGTCGGCTCGATGCTGGCGCAGCGTGCTTCGGGCAATATGGCGGCCTATTGCGCCTCCAAGGCGGGGGTGACGCATCTGACCAAGACGGTGGCGCTCGATTGCGCCGAGCGGGGACTGAAGATCCGCGCCAACACGGTGCATCCGGGCGCGATCCGCACGCCGATGTACAACCGCTATCTCAATGCAGGCGGGGCGACGCCGGAGCAGATCGAGGCGGTGATGGCCTCCGCGCATCCGATGGGGCGCGTGGGCGAGCCCGACGAAGTGGCGCGGGCGATCCTGTTTCTGTCTTGCGAGGATTCGAGCTTCACGAGTGGCACCGACCTCAATGTCGACGGGGCGAGCGCGATCAGGAGTTGAGAGGGAATTCCTACCCCTCGTCCGTTCGTCCCGAGCGAAGTCGAGGGAGTTTTGGCCGAGCGTAGCCGAGGTCTTGTGCGGAGTTGGTTCTCGGCTTCGCTCGAACGGGTCCCTCGACTTCGCTCGGGACGAACGGCGTAAAAACAAGGGCTGCGCATGACAGCCGGCATAACGAAGGAGAGATGCAAGATGGCACTGGTATCCGTCGTGGGCGCAACCGGCCGGCAGGGGCTGGCTCAAGTGCGCCAGCTTGTTGCCGCGGGGCATCAGGTCCGCGCCCTTTCGCGCAATGAAAAGCCCGATCTGGGGCCGACCAATGCGGACATCGAGACGCGGGTGATCGATCTCTATGATCGCAAGACCTACACCAAGGCGCTCGAGGGTTCGGACGCGGTGTTCTACAACCATCCGCTGCAACTGCGCGATTCCCGCGCCGAACTCGCCGGCTGGATCGGCGCGGCGGCGAAGGAAGTCGACGCCAAGCGTTTCGTCTGGAACACCTCGAGCTGGATCCCGGACAAGCCCGGCGATGCCTTCACGTATGCCGGCAACACCGCGGGCATCAACGCGCTGTTCCGTTCGGGTGTGCCGGCCACGGTGTTCGGCTCGGTGCTGTTCATGGACAACCTGCTGACCAACTGGGCGCGGCCGTTCATCGTCCACGAGAGCCGCTACGTCTATCCGCACAAGCCAACGCTGGGCGCGAACTGGATCAGTCTCGACGATGTCGCCAAGATCATGATCCACGCGATGGACCGGCCGGACATGGAAGGCACGTGGATGAACATCGGCGGGCCGGAGCGGCTGCTGCCGCCGCAGGTCGCGCAGATCCTCTCGGACCACTTCGGCCACACGATCAAGTATGATCCCTGCACGCCGGAAGAGTTCGGCGACCTCCTCGTCGGCGCGCTGGGGGATTCGATGGCCGAGGAAGAGCGGGGGCCCTTCTCGGCAGGCATCGCGGCGTTCTACAACTACAACAACAATGCGCCGACCAAGCCCTTCGAGGTGAATGTCGAGGCGATGATGGAACGCCTGCCGGGGATCGAGCTGGAAACGCTGGCGCAGTGGGTGGCGCGGCAGGACTGGTCCGACACGGCGCACCGGCCTTCGGCGGGGTAGATCCGCGCAACTTCTAGCCCCGCTCACCCTGAGCTTGTCGAAGGGTGCTGGTGCTTCCGTTGCGGTTGATGCTTCGACAAGCTCAGCATGAGCGGTCGGGGGTGGGAAATCCCACCTTGCAGGGTATGGACAAGAAACCGGCGCGGTGCGACCAACCGCGCCGGTTTTCTGTTTGTGGATGAGACATTTCATGCGGCTTCTCGGGATTTCGGCGCTGGCTCTGGCATTGGGACTCAGCACCGCGGCGCTGGCGGCGGACAAGCCGGCTGACGCGGCAAAGCCTGCCGAGGCGGCCAAGGCGGCGCCGGCAGGGCTGTTCCAGCCGGAGGAAGTCGCGAGCGAAGGTTCGGTCACCGTGCGCGGTGCGAAGATCGACTACAAGGCGGTGGCGGGCACGCTGGTGATCCATCCCAAGGGCTGGGACGATGCGGCGAAGCCCAAGGCGGAGGCCTCCAGCGACGAGGCGCCGGCCGAAGCATCGATGTTCTACACCGCCTATTTCAAGAAGGGCGCCCCTGCTGCCGATCGCCCGATCCTGTTCGTGTTCAATGGCGGGCCGGGTTCCTCCACCGTGTGGCTGCACATGGGCGCCTTCGGGCCGCGCCGGGTGGTGACGGCGGACGGCAGCCACACGCCGCCTGCGCCTTACAAGGTGGTCGATAATGGCGAGAGCCCGCTCGATGTCGCGGATCTCGTCTTCATCGATGCGCCGGGGGCGGGGTTCAGCCGGATCGCGGGGAAGGACAAGGAGAAGGCGTTCTACGGGATCGATCAGGACGTCTATGCCTTTGCCGATTTCATCAAGCAGTTCCTTGGCAAGTACCAGCGCTGGAATTCGCCGCGCTACCTCTTCGGGGAAAGCTATGGCACGCCGCGCGCGGTGGCGCTGGCGGCGCGGCTGCAGGGGACGGATGCGGTCGATTTCAACGGGATCATGCTGCTTTCGACGACGCTGGCGTTCGATTTCTGGGCCGATGCGCCGCAGTGGAACCCCGGCAACGACCTGCCCTATATCGCGGTGCTGCCGACCTATGCGGCGACGGCGTGGTATCACAACCGCGTGCCGGGTGGGCGCCCTGCCGCGCTGGAGCCGTTCCTCGCCGAAGCCGAAAAGTTCGCAACCGGCGACTATGCTGCCGCGCTGATCGAGGGGAATGACCTTCCGGCGGATCGCAAGCATGCGGTGGCCGAGAAGCTGGCGCGCTATACGGGGCTCACCCCGGCCTACATCCTGCGCTCGAACCTCAGGGTCAATCTCGGCCAGTTCAACCGCAACCTGATGGATGAGACCGGGCAGACCGTGGGCCGGCTCGACACGCGCTTTGCCGGGCCGAGCCTCGACGTGCTGAGCAAGGAAGCGGACTATGATCCGCAGTCGACCGCGATCAGTTCGGCCTATGTCTCGGCGTTCAACGATTATGCGCGGGGCAAGCTGGGATACGGCGCGGGCAAGGCGTTCAAGCTGTTTGCCAGCATAAGTGAATGGGACCTCAAGCACACGCCGCCGGGCGCCGGTAGTCCGGTGGAAGGTGCGGCGAACCTGCTGCCGGACCTTGCCTTCACGATGAAGACCAACCCGACGCTGCGGGTGCTGGTGCTGGGCGGGTACTATGACACCGCGACGCCCTATTTCGAGGGGCGCTTCCAGATGCGGCACCTGCCCGTGCCGGAGAACCTGCGCGCGAACATCTCGTACAAATACTACCCGTCAGGCCACATGGTCTATGCGCACGAGGACTCGCTGAAGGCGCTGCGCGAGGATGTGGCGGCGTTTGTGAGGGGGCGTTGAACGCAGTTTCCTCTTGTCGTCATTGCGCGCGGAGCGAAGCAATCCAGAAGTTGTTCTGCGCCGCTCTGGATTGCTTCGTCGCTACGCTCCTCGCAATGACGAGGCCGTGGGTGGATCAGGCGTTCGCCGCCAGCCAGCGGCGCGTGGCTTCCGCCACCGCCTTGGCCCGCTCGCCTGGATCGGGGAAGCCGTCGCGCAGGGCCTTGGAGCGCAGTTCGATGCTGAGCGGGATGCCGGGCGGGAGGCCTTTGTAGATATCCACGAGGGCCAGCGCGCCTTCGCCGCATTGTTCGCGAAGGTCGATGGCGTCCTCGATGATGGCTGGGAAATTCGCCGGATCGGGGCGCTTGGCGGGCGCGTCGCAGAATTGCGCGTAGGGGAGCAGTTCGCGCGGGATGCGGGCGATATCGGCGATGCTGCTTTGCGAGCGGTCGACGTGGATCGGATCGATCAGGAGGGCGCGCAGCGGGTGGGCGACCTGATCGAGCACGCCGAGGGCCATGGTGAGGTTCTTCACTCCGGTGAAGATGCCGAATTCCAGCGCGACACGCAGGCCGGTTCCTTCGGCGTGGACGCAGAGCTCGCGGAGGCGCGCGGCGGTCTTGTCCATGTCGGGTTCGGAGGAGACGCAGAGCACGTTCTGCGCGCCAAGTTCGGCTCCGACATCGATGACCTTCTTGTGGAGGGCCATGTCGCTGCCGGGCTGGATCCAGATCACTTCGACATCGAGCAGAGGGAGCCCCGTATCCGCGAGCGCGGTGCGGGCCTCGCGTGTCGTGCTGTCCGTCCACGTCTCGGGATCGACCCACAACCCGACCGCGTCGAACCCGCCGAACTGCGCGGCGCGGATCGTCTCGACAGGGCCGAATTCGGGGACGACGCCCGAGGCGAGGCTGATCGGGTTCATCAGATGGAACTGCCGCCGTCGATGCGGAATTCGGCGCCGGTGGTGAAGCCGGATTCGTCGGAGGCGAGGTAGACTGCGATGGCGGCGATTTCCTCAGGGGTGCCGATGCGGCCGATGGGGTGGACCGCGACCCAGCCGGCATAGACTTCGTCCGGGTTGGGCACTTGCGCCAGCACCTTGTCGAGGATCGGGGTGCGGATCACGCCCGGATGGATCGAGTTGCAGCGGATGCCGTAGCCGCTCTTGCCACAATGCGCGGCGATCGACTTGGTCATGTGCGCGACGGCGGCCTTGGCGCCGTTGTAGGCGACGAGATCGGCATTGGCGCGAATGCCCGCGAGCGAGGACATGTTGATGATCGAGCCGCCGCGCTCTTTCATGGCCGCCACGGCATACTTGCAGCCGAGGAACACGCCGACGACGTCGATCTCGAACTCGTGGCGGAACTGCTCGAGCGTGACTTGCTCGATGTTCCCGGCGGTGGTGATGCCGGCGTTGTTGATCACGCAATCGACGGTGTCGAGGCCGGCGAAGGCGGCGGCCCAATCGGCCTCCCGCGTCACGTCGAGATGGACGTAGCGGGCCTTGGCGCCGAGTTCTGCTGCGAGGGCTTCGCCGCCTGCGTCATCGATGTCAGCGATCACGACGCTGGCGCCCTCCGCCACGAAGCGCCGCGACATGGCGGCGCCGAGGCCCGAGGAGCCGCCGGTGATGAGCGCGGTCTTGCCGTTCAATCGCATGATTTTTGTCCTCTCCCAGATTCTGTTTCAAAGCAAAAACCGCTCATGCTGAGCTTGTCGAAGCATCAAACCCGACGGTTGTGGCAGCACCCTTCGTCCTTCGACAAGCTCAGGATGCGCTCAGGGTGAGCGGGGTTGGGGGAATGTCCTATGTTCTATTGCACATTCGCCGGATCGACGCGCTCCCAGTCGTGGTACGCCTGCCGCGCCACGATCAGCCAGCGCCCGTCCCGCTTTTCCATGCGGTCGCAATAGCGCCCGGCCACGATCCAGTCGGTGGCCTTGCCATGGGTCGGCACCGGGGTGCCTTCGGTGTGGCCGGCTTCGATGAAGTGGTAGGCGACGAAGTTGGCTTCGGTCTCCACGCTCAGGCCGTCAGCCGCAAATGCGAAGTGGACATTGCCGATGGTGTGGTGCGTCGCGGGGATCGTGCTCAGCACGGCACTGGCAAAACCGATAAACTCGTCGGGCGAACCGACGAAGGTGGAGTGGCGGTGGACGTGGTCGTCGGCGAAGCAGGAGCGGACCAAAGCCCAGTCTTTCCGGTCGATTCCCTTGCAATAGCGGTGGAGCAGGTCGCGGATCTCTTCGCGTGCCGAGAGCTCGTCCAATGTCAGTGCCACGGCCTCACCCCTCTCTTTTGCTAGTAACGCCCACCCCTGCTCTTGGGCCTAGCATCCGGGGTGAATTGGTGGGAACTTGGCAATAATGAGAGGAACGCCGCGTATGGGCAGGCTTTCGGGAAAAGTTGCGATCATCACCGGCGCGGCCAAGGGCCTCGGCGAGGCGGATGCGCGCATGTTCGTGCGCGAAGGGGCGCGGGTGGTGCTGACCGATGTGGACAGCGCGAATGGCGAACGCGTCGCTGCCGAACTCGGCGAGATGGCCGAGTATCGTCATCTCGACGTGCGGCACGATGCCGAATGGCGCGTGCTGGTCGATGATGTGGTCGCGCGGCACGGCAAGCTGGATATCCTCGTCAACAATGCTGGCGTGGTCGAGCTGGGCGATATCGAGACGCAGACCGAGAAGGACTATCGCTTCATCATGGCGGTCAGCGCGGACGGCACCTGGTTCGGCTGCCAGCACGCGGTGCGCGTGATGAAGGAAACAGGTGGCGGCTCGATCATCAACATGGCCTCGATCGCCTCGGTCCAGGGCGAAAGCGCGGTTGCAGCATATTGCGCAGCAAAAGGCGCGGTCGAGGGGCTGACGCGGGCGGTCGCGGTGCATTGTGCGAGGGCCGGCTACAACATCCGCTGCAATTCGATCCACCCGGCGGGCATCCTTACGCCGATGGTGATGGAAGTGGGCCGGCAGGCGGCGCTGATGCGCGGCGCGGAAGAAGCGCTCAACGCAGGGCCGCTGGTCAAGCTCGGCGAGCCGGACGACATTGCCTACACGGTGACGTTCCTCGCCTCGGACGAAAGCAAGTTCATCAACGGCGCGGCGATCCGCGTCGATGATGCAAGATCGGTGATTGCGGGAAATCCCTGAGATTTCAGCCCCCAATGGAGTACGGCCAATGATGGATCAGCAGACGGTCGAGACGATCAAGCGGCTGATGGAATGGGAAGCGGGGCGCAGCGCGCCGCCCGAGGGCTTCCCGTCGCTGCCGGACATGCCTGCCGGTCGATATACCAGCCAAGAATACTACGACCTCGAGCAGCGGTACATCTGGAAGAAGAGTTGGCTGTTCGCGGCGCACCTCGATGAAGTGCCGGAGCCGGGCAGCTTCATGCAGTGGGATAATGCGGGCCAGCCGCTGATCATCGTCCACGGCATGGATGGCGTGGTCCGCGCGTTCTACAACACCTGCCGACATCGCGGCGCGCCGGTCGTCACTGTGCAGCGCGGGCGCAGCCCCCGCCTGATGTGCGGCTATCACAACTGGACCTACAAGACCGACGGCGAGCTCGTCGGCGTGCCGGAATCGCAGGATTTCGGGCGTGCCTTCGACAAGTCGTGCCGCAGCCTGATCAGCGTGCGCTGCGAGATGTATGGCAAGCTGATCTTCGTCAACCTCGATGAAAACGCGATTGGCCTGCGTGAGTGGATGGGGCCGCTGTGGGACGAGTGGGAGGAGTTCGCCTTCGACCGGATGCGCCTTGCATCACGCCAGTCGTTCGATCTCAAGTGCAACTGGAAAGTGGCGATGGAGGCCAACATGGAAGTCTACCATGTGCCCTTCATCCATGCCCAGACCGTGGCGCCGCTGGTCGATCACAAGCGCAACGTGAACACGATCTTCCCCGGCGGCCACGCGCGGATGATCGCGCCGCCGCCGAAGAATACCAACCGGGCGCACGTGCGCGCGATCGACAATCCGCCGGAATGGCAATCGGTCGAGACGGTGGGCGAGCTGGGGCGGACCACCACACAGAGCTACACGATGTTCCCCAACTGGGTCTCGCCGCTCTCGAACTTCTTCATTCCGCCGCTGATCTTTTGGCCAACCTCGCTGAACACAACCCGGCTCGAGCTGATCACCATGGCGCTCGACTGGGGTGATGGCCCCACGCCAGACCTGTGGACAGAGCCTGACCACTCAATTGAAGGTGGGGGCGGTCGCAGGATGAACGCGATCATCCAGGAAGACACCCAGTTCGGCGAGGCGATCCAGAAGTCGATGGAAAGCGACGGGTTCAAGTCCGTGCCGCTGAGCTATCAGGAAGCGCGCATCTACAGCTTCCACCAGACCTGCGACAAGATGATCGGGCTGGACCGGGTGCCGCCGCACCTCGCCGTGGAGCAGGTCATCGGCAAGGACTGGGTCTGGCCGAACGATCCGCGCGTTGCCCTGATGGAGCGTGAGGCCGAACCGGCATGAGCATCCTCGACAGCTTTCGCATCGATGGGCGGGTGGCGGTTGTCACCGGTGCGGGCAAGGGGATCGGGCGCGCGATTGCCATCGCGCTGGCCGAAGCGGGGGCGGATGTGGCGCTCGGGGCGCGGACGGCGGCGGACATAGAGGCAGTGGCGGAGGAAATCCGTTCGCGCGGTCGGCGGGCGATTGCCGTGCCGACCGATGCGACCTCGATGGAGGCGCTGGAGAACCTCGCGGCCCGCGCTGCGGCGGATCTCGGTTCCGTCAGCATTTGGGTGAGCAATGCGGGCGGCATCCCCGACGGCAATCCGCGTTATCTGACCAAGACGACGGAAGCGAGCTGGGACGCGCAAGTCGATCTCAACCTCAAGGCTGTCTGGATGGGCGCGGTGGTTGCGGCCAAGGCGATGGGTGAAGCGGGGGGCGTGATCCTCAACACCTCCTCGCGCGCGGCGTTCGGACCGCAGGCGAAGAACGGGCCTTATGCTGCGGCGAAGGCGGGCGTGAACAGCCTCACCAGGACGCTCTCGCGCGAACTGGCACCGAAGATCCGCGTGAATGCAGTCGGGCCGGGGCCGATCCCCACGCAGAACTTCAACGAGTGCATGCGCACCGGGGATGAAGCTGCGCGCGAGGCGCTGCGGGAGATGATGCGCATTCCGCTCCAGCGGTATGGCCGCGAGGAGGACATCGCGGCAGCCGCAGTCTATCTGTGTTCGCCAGCCTCGGGCTGGGTGACGGGGCAGTGCCTCTACATCGACGGAGGGCTGTGAGGTGAGCGAGACGACCGATGTCCTGATCGTCGGTGCGGGCGCGGCGGGCATGGCTGCGGCGCTGTCAGCCCACGCGGCGGGTGCGGTGGTCACGCTGGTCGAGAAGGGCGACCGGCTGGGCGGCACTGCGGCAGTATCGGGCGGGATCATCTGGGCGGCGAACAATCCGCGCATGCAGGCGGCAGGCATGGCCGACAGCGAGGAAGACGCGCTCGCCTATTTCGGCAGCCTCGATCACGGCGAAATGGATGCCGAAGTGCTGGGCGCTTTCGTGCGCGAGGCACCGGGTGCTCTGGCTTTTCTGGAGGAGGCGGGCGCGCTCGAGGTCAGCATCCTGCCCGGCTATCCCGACTATTACCTCGACCGGCCCGGTGCGAAGCCCGAAGGCGGGCGGGCGCTGGACAACGAACTGTTCGACTTCACCACGCTGGGGCCGTGGGCGGAGAAAGTGTTCAGCGACGGCGTGATCCAGCGGATGATGCTGCGCGAAACACCGCTCGGCGGCAGCAGCGGGTTCGTCGATCCGGCGGAGCTGAAGCGCCGCGCGGATGCGGACTTGCGCGGGTTCGGGCAGGCGATGGTCGGGCGGCTGCTGGCGGCGTGTCTGGCGCGCGGGATCGAGCCGCAGTTGGGCATGAAGGCCGAGCGGCTGATCGTGGAGGCGGGCCGCGTGGTGGGCGTGGACTTTGCCGGTGGCCGCAGCATTCGCGCCGAACGCGGCGTGATCCTTGCGACCGGCGGGTTCGAGTGGAATGAGAGCCTCAAGAAGACCTTCCTGCGCGGGCCGCTCGATATGCCGGCCTCGCCGCCGGGCAATACCGGGGATGGGCTGAAGTTGGCGATGGCGGTCGGTGCGGGGCTGGGCAACATGACCTCCGCTTGGTGGGTGCCGACGCTTTCGCCCGAAGGTGCGCATTGGCCAGGCGGCGAGCAGCGCGCCGCGCCGGTGCTGATCGAGCGGACCCTGCCGCATAGCCTGCTGGTCAACCGGGCGGGGAAGCGGTTTTGCAACGAGGCGAACAATTATTCCTCGCTGGCGGGGGCATTTCATCTCTTCGATCCGGCGACCTATGATTATCCCAACAATCCGGCGTGGCTGGTGTTCGATGCGCAATACCGGGCGCGCTATCCCTTGGGCACGGTTATGCCGTTCGATGCGCTGCCGGAGTGGGTTTTCGTGGCCGATACGCTGGAGGAACTGGCGGCGGAGATCGGCGTTGATGCTGCGGCTTTTGTGCAGACGGTGGCGCGGTTCAACGCCAATGCTGCAAATGCCGAAGACCCCGATTTCGGGCGGGGTGTAAGCCAGTACGATCGCTTCTACGGCGACCGTTCGCGGCCCGGTGCGGCGGCGACTCTCGGGCCTCTTGTGCAGGGGCCGTTCCATGCGGTGCAGCTGAAGCTGGGCGCGCTGGGGACCAATGGCGGGGCGCGGACCAATGCGGCGGCGCAAGTTCTGGACGTGGAGGGTGAGCCTATCCCGGGGCTCTATGGCGCGGGCAATGTGATCGCTTGCCCCACGGGGAGCGTTTACGCGGGTGCGGGTGGCACATTGGGCCCGGCGCTTACTTTCGGATGTATCGCCGGGCGGACGGCTGCCCGGTTGGCCAATCAGTAAGGAAACACGCATGAAGCGCATTCTGGTGCTGGGCGCGACAGGCGACCAGGGGCATCCGCTGCTGACCCGGCTGATCGCGGCGGGGCTGACGCCGCTGGCGGCGCTGCGTAACCCACAAGCGCTCGCGGGTACCGAGTTCGCGCATGTCGAGACCGTGGCGGCGGATATCTACGATGAGGCTTCGATGATCGCGGCGGCCAAGGGCATGGACGCGATTGCCGCGCACCTCCCCTTCGTGTTCGACCGCGATCTCGCGAAGAAGATGGGCGCCAGCATCGCGGCTGCTGGCAAGGCGAACGGGATCAAGCGCATCGTCTTCCACACCAGCTGCCATATCGCCGACGAGGACATCGGCAGCCCGGCGATGGATGGCCGGCGCGACATCATCAAGGCGATTGCAGGGAGCGGCTGCGAATGGGCGATCATCGAATCGCGCGTGTTCATGGACAACATGATCCGCAGCTGGAACAAGCCCGGAATCGTCAACAGTGGCGTGTTTGCCTACCCGGCCAAGCCCGACCTCAGGATCTCCTGGATTTGCCTCGATGACGTTGCGGCCTTCATGGTCGAGGCGCTGACCAATCCTGATCTCCCGAGCGGGCGCTACAAGGTCGGCGGCCCTGAAGCGCTGGTGGGTGACGAAGTGGCGGCGACGCTCAGCAAGGTTTCGGGCAAGCAGATCGTGTTCAAGAGCCTGACGCCGGACGACTTCGCCTCGGCCATGAGTCTGCTGGTGACCGGCTCGCCAGACGTGAAGCCCGCTTCGATCTATGACGGGATGGCGCAGTTCTACCGCTGGTACAATGCCCAGCCGGTCTCTCCCTTGGTGGTGACGCCTGAGGAAATGGCGCGGCATTTCAGGCACAAGCCCGCGAGCCTTGCCGAATGGGCGGCGCGGCAGGACTGGAACGACCCGCGCGATCCGGCGCTGCAGACGCGGCTGGCGGGCATGGCGGGGTGATGCCCTTTGGGGCTCATTCAATTCGGTAGGTCCGTATGCGCGACGGCGGCGCTAGTCTCGGTGCCAAGACAATCTTTTGAGGGGAGAATCCGCGTGACCGAAACCCGCCAATGGCTGCTCAACGGACATCCCCGCGGCCGCCCGATCAACGATGACGACCTCAAGCTGGTAACCACCACGCTGCCCGAGCCGGGGCCGGGCCAGATGCTGCTCAAGACCCATTACCTCGGCTTCGATCCGGCGCAGAAGGGCTGGATGGAGAACATCGCCGACTACGTCGCGCCGATGGCGATCGGCGACGTGATGCGTGGTTCGGGCATCACGGAAGTCGTCGCCAGCAATGGCGGCAAGTTCCCGGTCGGCACGATGCTTTCGGGTTCGATCGTGTGGAGCGAGTACCTGATCCACGACGGCGAGGGGCTGATCCCTTGCATGCCAGAACTGCCGCCGACAGCGATGCTCTCGATCCTCGGGACGACGGGCGTGACGGCCTATTGCGGCCTGTTCAAGGTGGGCGAGCCGGTCGCGGGCGACGTCGTCGTCGTCTCGGGCGCGGCGGGCGCGACGGGGTCCATCGTCGGCCAGCTGGCCAAGATCGCGGGCTGCACCGTGATCGGCATCGCGGGCGGGCCGGAGAAGTGCGAATGGCTCGTCAAGGAAGCGGGCTACGACCACGCCATCGACTACAAGGCGGGGCCGATCCGCGCGCAGCTGAAGGAACTGGCGCCACACGGCATCAACGTGATCTTCGACAATGTCGGCGGCAAGATCCTCAACGACATGCTGGCGCTGATCGCCACCAATGCGCGCGTGGTGATCTGCGGCGGGATCAGCCGCTACGAGACCGGGAACCTCCCTGCTGGGCCGGAAAACTACTTCAACCTCGTGTTCCGCCGCGCGCGGATGCAGGGCTTTATCGTGCTCGACTGGGCCAGCGAGTTCCCCGATATCCGCCGCCGCCTGGTCAAGTGGGTGAACGAGGGACGGTTGGCCTACCGCGAAGACGTGCAGCACGGCTTCGAGAATGCGCCTGCCACCTTGCAGCGGTTGTTCTCGGGCTCGAACAAGGGCAAGCAGCTGCTCAAGCTGTGATCTGAAGGAGAGAAATCGATGGCAACCGTCGCGATTACCGGAGCCGCGCGCGGCATCGGGCTTGAGCTTGCTGCGCAGCATGTTGCGGCAGGCGATACCGTCATCGCCCTGCCGCGCAAGGCGAGCGCAGCGCTGGAAGACCTCGCCGCGTCGTCGAACGGCAGGCTGACTATCGTGCCCTGCGACGTGGCGAGCGATGCCTCTGTGCGCGCGGCGGCCGCTGCCAGTGGGGATGCCCCGATCGACGTGCTCTACAACGTCGCCGGGGTGACCGGCCCGATGGGCGGCGAGCTGGAAGGCGCCGACTGGGAGGCGTGGAACGAAACGTTCGCGATCATGGTGCAGGGTCCGCTGCGTGTGCTGCAGGCGTTCCTGCCGCGCCTTGGCGAGGGATCGAAGGTGATGAACATCACCAGCCAGCTGGGCGCGATGGCCTGGCCCATGGGCGGGATGTATTGCTACGCCTCGGCCAAGGCGGCGCTCAACCGGCTGATGCGGTCGGTGGCGATCGACCTCAAGCCCAAGGGCATCGTGATCGGCCTGATCCATCCGGGCTGGGTGCAGACCGACATGGGCGGGCCGCACGCCCAGATCACCCCGGAAGAAAGCGCCTCGGGCATTCGCAAGCTGGGGGCCGAATGGACGCTTGAGGATACGGGCGCCTTCCTCAAGTGGAACGGCGAGACGCACGAGTGGTAGGATGCCTGCGGGCCATTCCGACAAGACTGCAACCGGAAAGCCGGCCCCCGCAAAGGGCCGGCTTTTCTGTTGCCGGGTGCGTTCGGAGTGGTCCGGCAGCACTGCCGGTTTCCCTATCAAAAGTGGTCAGTTGGCGGATAAACGGTTGAGCCGGTGGGCAAGATTGATACGCTTGCTCCAGTTTGCCGACCCGGAAGAATCCGGGCGGCGAGGCAAGCGAAGTGCGAGAGGCGAGATGCAGCACATGGGGCGGCAGACTGATTCGGTGCGACTGGAATTCCTTTCGGGCACGGCACGCGCTGCCCTGCTTGCGGCGATGGTTCCCGGCGCGCTGCTTGCGGCAAGCCCGGCTCTTGCCGCCGATGAAGCCGCAGCGCCGCCGCAGTCCGGCGCCAGTGCGGAAAGCACGGCATCGACCGGTGTCGAGGACATCATCGTCACCGCCCGCCGCCGCAATGAAAGCGTGCAGAGCATCCCGGTCGCGGTGCAGGCGATCAGCGCCGCCACGGTTCAGGCGCGCGACCTCACCAGCCTCGAGAAAATTGCTGCAGCGACGCCGCAGTTCACCGTCGCGCGCGCTTCGAACGGCGCGGGTGCGCAGCTCACCATGCGCGGCATCGGTTCGAACGCGACCTCGATCGGTATCGAGCAGTCGGTCGCGATCGTAGTCGACAACGTCTATTACGGGCAGGGCCGCGTCATCAACGAGGGCTTCTTCGATCTGGCCCGCGTGGAAATCCTCAAGGGCCCGCAGGCACTGTTCTTCGGCAAGAACGCGACCGCCGGCGTGATCAGCCTGACCACTGCCGACCCTGGCCGGGACCGCGAGATCATGGCCCGCATCGGCTACGAAGCGAATGCGCGGCAGCTCTACGGAGAGGCGGTCTACTCCACTCCGCTGGGCGACAACTGGGGCCTTCGCCTTGCGGTGCGCGGCTCGCGGATGTTCGGCGGCTGGTATCGCAATGCGGCGGGCCCGCAGACCTACACCACGGTCGACGTTGCCAACGGCTTTGCCCCGACCAATCACCCGGCCGCCCCGGCTGCGGCCGACCAGCCGCAGGAACGCGAAGTGATCGGCCGCGCCACGCTGAAGTATGACGGCGGCAGCGGGCTTACCGCGACGATCAAGGCCTCCGGTTCGTGGAACGACACGATCGGCAACGGCTGGAACTATTCGGCGATACGCTGCCCGACCGGCTCCACCGCGCTCAACCCGGCCTACAAGTGCGACGGCGGCTTCAAACTCTACCAGAACAATTTTCCGGTCGATATCGCCAAGGCAACCCCATTCGCGCGCGAGAATGGCGACCTCTACAACACCTACAAGTCGTGGCAGGTCACCGGCACGGTCAACTACGACATGCAGAACCTGACCCTCAACTCGGTCACCAACTACAACTGGAACAACAACAAGTTCGGCTGCGACTGCGACTTCCTCGGCGGCCCGGTCTGGGCGACCGAGAACGCCAGCTACCATGCGTTCAGCCAGGAACTGCGCGCGCTGACGAAGTTTGATGGACCGGTCAACGTGATGTTCGGCGGGCTCTATCAGAAGACCAAGCGCACGTTCTTCCAGACGGTGCTGTTTGCCGGGCTGGAGAACTCGGCCGCGCCCTCCGGCATGCGCTATGTCGCCTATGCCAAGGACTCGGCAACGGACGGCGAGACCTGGTCGGCCTATGGCCAGCTCATCTGGAAGATCCTTCCCACGCTCGAGGCGACCGGCGGCGCGCGCTATACGCATGAAACCAAGAGCAGCTTCTTCACGCAGCCTTACGTGAACCCGGCGCTCACCGGCATCTTCCGTCCGCAGAGCGCGGCGGCGAACGGCGTGCTGACGGCGGATCAGACCTTCAACGACTGGTCGCCGGATGTGACGCTGAGCTGGAAGCCGACCAGCGATATCCTGGTCTATGGTGCCTACAAGACGGCCTACAAGTCGGGCGGTTTCTCCAACAGCGCGATCAACTCCTCGCTGGTGACCGTCAACCCCGTGGGCGACTTCACCTTCAATCCGGAACGCGGCCGCGGCTTCGAGGCGGGGATCAAGACAACGCTGTTCGATCGCCAGCTGCGCGCGAACCTGACGCTCTACAGCTACAAATACACCGATCTGCAGATCGATTTCTTCAACTCGCAGGTCTTTGCCTATGTGACCTACAACGCCGGTGCGGCCCGCTCAAAGGGTGCGGAACTGGAGCTCGAATACGCGCCGCGCGCGGTTCCGGGGCTCTCGCTCCATGGCACGCTCAACTACAACCGGGCACGCTATATCGACTTCATCGCGCCGTGCTGGTCGGGCCAGAGCATCGCAGCGGGCTGTTCGCTCCGGGTGAACGGCATCGAGCAGCAGGACCTCTCGGGCACGCCGACTTCGGCGGCGCCGGAATGGACCGCGACCGCGGGCGTCTCCTATGAGACCGAGATTGGCAGGAACCTGAAGATCGGCGGCAACATTGATACGCGCACATCGAGCTCGTACCTCGGTTCGAGCTTCGGCGATCCGTTCACCCGGCAGGACGCCTATGCCGTGATCGACGCGGGCATTCGCATCGGCGCACAGAACGACCGCTGGCAGCTGGCGGTGATCGGCAAGAACCTGACCAACAGGTTCTACTTCATCGGTGGCGGCACTGCGCCGCTGACCGGCGCGGGTACGGGCACCAACGCCGCGACGCGGGGCGACATCATCGGCTATGGCTCGATGCCGCGCACGGTGCGGATGCAGGTGACCGTGCGGTATTGATCGCATGGAGGCGAGGGGCATGAAGGAGCTTGAGGGATGAACCTTGAAACCAGCCTGCCTCTCCCTGCCGACGAGCCGGGCGCCGCGCGCTGCCCGGGCCCGAGCACGCGGGATATCATCATCGCCGACGGGCAGGATGTGCCGCCCGCGCTGATCGCCGAGGCCTATGCCTTCGCGGGCGACGCGGACATCGATTACGACCGCTACACCTCGCCTGATTTCATGGCGCGCGAGTTCACCCATTTGTGGGCGCGCACTTGGCAATGGGCCGCGCGCGAGGAGCATATTCCGGAAGCGGGCGACTATATCACCTACGACATCGGCCCGTGGTCGATCCTCATCGTGCGCGGCGATGACATGGAAATCCGCGCCTATCGCAATGCCTGCCTGCACCGGGGCACGCAGCTCAAGCGGTCCGACACCAGCGGCAATGCGATGGAGCTGCGCTGCCCGTTCCATGGCTGGCGCTGGTCGCTGGAGGGGGAGCTTTCGCATCTGCCGTGCCGGTGGGATTTCCCGCATGTGAAGGACGAGGAATTCAGCCTGCCGCAGGTGCGGATGGAGACCTGGGGCGGGTTCGTGTTCATCAACCTCGATCCTGATGCGCGCCCGCTGAAGGAGCAGCTGGGGCCGCTCGCCGAGCATTTCTCGGGGCGCTGGGACCTGGCCGACCGGCGGATCGCGCTGCACCTTCAAAAGGAACTGCCGACCAACTGGAAAGCCGCGCAGGAAGCCTTCCTCGAGGCCTACCATGTCTACGAGACGCATTCGCAGGCGCTGCCGACGGCGGGCGATGCCAATGCGCAGTATGACATTTTCAGCGACCACGTGACGCGGTTTGTCCACGTGATCGGCAAGCCGAGCCCGCACTTTACGGGTGAGCAGACCGAGCAGGAGCTGTTCGACCGGCTGCGTGTCGGCGGGGGGACGCTACCGGAAGGGCGCACAGCGCGGTCCTATGCTGCAGAAATGCTGCGCAAACAGATGTCGGCCGATCTGGGTGTGCCGCTCGATCAGTATTCGGACAGCGAGATGCTCGATTCCATCGAGTATCACCTGTTTCCGAACATGTGCCTGTTCCCGGGCGTCTCTCTCCCGATGATCTACCGCTTCCGGCCCATCGGCAACGATCCCTCGCGCTCGCTGTTCGATCTCATGTTCCTGAAGCTGGTGCCGCCGGGCACGCCGGTGGAGCATCCGCCCGAGCCGGTGCGGCTTTCGGTCGAGCAGTCCTATGCCGAGGCGCCTGGGATGAACCCGGGGCTGGGGGGCGTCTACGATCAGGATACCGACAACCTCGCGCTGCAGTATCAGGGCTTTCTCGGCTCGGCGAAGCGCGGGCAGACCTTGGGGAACTATCAGGAAGCGCGCATCCGACAGTTTCACCAGACGCTCGACAACTATCTGGCGAGGGACTGATGGACGCGCTCGATCGCCTCACATCTTGGCAGGCCATCTACGACCTTTGCTGCGACTACATGCGCGCGCAGGACCGGCTCGATCCGGCACTGCACATCTCGGTGTTCCATGACGATGCGACGACCGACTATGGCGCGGGCTGGAAAGGCGATGCGCCGGGCTTCGTGGCCTTCGCGCAGAAGGTGCTCACGCCGCACAAGGCCAATCACCACATGATCGGGCAGGTCCGTATCGATTTCGAGAGTGGCGATCTGGCGTTCGGCGAGGTCTATTTCCAGGCGCACCACCGCGTGGTCGGAGAGGATGGCGGCGAGCGGGACATGTTCGTCGCCGGACGCTACGTCGACAGGTACGAGCGGCGCGATGGCGTGTGGAAGATCGCGCACCGCAGCGAACTGGTCGACTGGGTGCGCGACGAGCCCGCTGCCGATCTGCCCGGGGGTGAGACGATGTTTCCGTGGGGCGCGCGCAGCCCTCACGATCTCAGCTGCCGACGGGAGGAGATGCGGACACGATGAGCATGGTGCGCCCTGACGAGGTTGCCGACCGGCTGGCGATCATGGATTTGCTCAATCGCTATGCGCGCGGGATCGACCGCTGCGATCTGGAGGTGCTACGCAGCGTGTGGTGGCCTGAAGCCAAGGCGGACTACGGCACCGGCGAGATCGACGCGCTGGCGTGGTCGGACGGGGTCGTCCCCGCGCTGGCAGCGATGCGCCGGACGCAGCATTTTCTTGGCAACATGCTGATCGACATCGACGGCATGAGTGCGACGGCCGAGACGTATTGCCGCGCCTATCACGAGGTCGATTCGCCCGATGGCCCCTACGATATGCAGGTCGGCGGGCGCTATCTCGACCGGCTGGAGAAACGGGGCGGCGACTGGCGCTTGCTTCACCGCCGCTATGTGCTCGACTGGAGCCGGAATGGCCCCTCGACCGCGCAGTGGGACGGGCCGCTCTATGGCACGCTGACGCGCCGCGGCCAGCGCATGCCCGATGATCCCCTGTATACCGGAGACTGAACTGATGGCCGCTGAACTCGATCCCCGCGTGGCGCTGCTGCTCGACAAGATGGCCTGCACCGAGCTGGTCCACCGTCTTGCGCGCGGGATCGACCGCTGCGACGCCGATCTGGTGCGCGCGGTGTTCCATCCCGATGCGACCGATGACCACGGCATGTATCAGGGCACGGCGGCGGACTTCGTGCCGTGGGTGATGGAAGTTCTCGCCGGCATGCGCCGCACGCAGCATGTGATCGGTAACGTCCTCGTTGAAGTCGACGGCGACAAGGCCAAGGGCGAAGCCTATTTCATCGCGCACCACCACATTCCCGGCGAAAGCGGCGACAATTTCATGGTCGCGGCCGGGCGCTATCTCGACCGGTTCGAGCGGCGGGACGGGGCGTGGAAGATTTCGCACCGCCACGCCGTCTACGACTGGAGCACAGTCGCCGCTTCGACCGATATGTGGGACCGCGCGAACATGCCGGGTTACGCCTTTGGCGAGCGGGGGCACGCCGATCCTTCCTACAACCACTTCGCCGGTGCCTGAAAAGGAGACCATGACATGACAACGCAAGCCGAACTCGCCCGCGCCCGCGCCACTTCGCTGGCCGATATCTCGCCGCTCGCCGATCCGCCGCTGGGCAATGCGCCGATCACGCCGGACCGCTATTTCTCGAAGGAATGGGCGGATCGCGAGTGGGACAAGATCTGGACCAGGACCTGGCAGATTGCTGGGACACTGGCGCAGATTCCCAACACCGGCGACTGGCTGACAGCGGACTTCGGCCCGGAAACCATCGTCTGCGTGCGCGGCGACGACGGTGCGGTGCGCGCGTTCTACAACGTGTGCCAGCACCGTGCGATGCCGGTGGTGTCGGGCGAGCAGGGTAACTCCAAGCGGCTCGTCTGCCCCTATCACGGCTGGTCCTACGACCTCACCGGCAAGCTCAAGGTCGTGCCCGACGAAGCGGACTTCGTGCAGGGTTCGCCTTGCGGCAAGCTCAACCTCGTCGAGGTGAAGTGCGAGACCTGGGCCGGCTTCGTGTGGATCAACATGGACCCGGAGGCCGCGCCGCTGCGCCAGTTTATGGGGCCGATCGCCGACCAGATCGATACCTATCCGATGGACGCGATGGTCCGCACGCACTGGGTGACGATCGAGGGCAACTTCAACTGGAAGCTGGTGCAGGACAACTTCAACGAGAGCTATCACGTGCCCTTCGTCCATCCGCAGACGAAGTTCGTGATGGAGTATGCGCACAGCTACTGCCAGTTCGATCTCTACCCCGAAGGCCATGCGCGCATGTTCATGCCGGGCGCGGGGCCGACCAAGCAGCTGCGCGGCGGCGAGGCGGAGACGCTGGAAATGCTGCGCGAGGAGCTGGAATTCTGGGAGCTTGATCCCGAGCAGTTCCGGGGCGGCAAGACGGGCGAGATCCGCAAGGCGCTGCAGAAGGCGAAGCGCGAGAAGGGCGCGTCGAAAGGCTTCGATTTCTCGACCTATCACGACGACCAGCTGACCGACCACTGGCACTACACGATCTTCCCGAACCTCTCGTTCAGCCTCAAGCCCGACGGCAACATCTGGCTGCGCGCGCGGCCGCACGAGAGCGATCCGGAGAAGTGCTACTTCGACATGTGGTACATGACGCTCTTCCCGGCGGGGACGACGCGGTACTATTCGCAATCGATGTCCGAATGGGTCGACGTCTCGGTCCCTGCGCCGCACGTGCAGGGCAAGTGGGGCGAGGTTTCGGCCGGGCCGGGCATCGATCAGGACGTTTCGGTGTGGGAAGCGCAGCAGCGCGGGCTGCACTCACGCGGGTACAAGCGCGATTACCTTGCCTGGCAGGAGCGCCGGGTGCGGTATTTCCACCAGAATCTGGAAAAGTGGATGGCGGATTGAGCGCCGACCTTGAATTGATCCGGACTCGTCACCCCGTGCTTGACACGGGGTTGGGCTGTTCTTTTGGTGCAGCGCTGAAAAGAAAAGCCAAGGCCCGGATCAAGTCCGGGCCGACGAGTCCTGGCGAGCCTGGTCTGCGCTAAGCCACTTTCACCAGCACTTTGCCGATCGCGCCGCCGCCCAGCATCTTTGCATAGGCGGCGAGCGTGTTTTCGAGGCCCGGCGTTTCATCGAAGCGGGAGACGAGGCGGCCTTCATCATGCCACTGGCGCAGCGGGGGGATGAATTCCTCGGCGCGGTGGAAGTGGTCGGGGACGAAGAAACCTTCGATGCGCAGGCGCTTCATCAGCACCTGATCATAGCGCGCGGGGCCGGGGAGCGGCTTGTCCGCATCGTAGGCGGCAACGAGTCCGCAGACCGCGACGCAGCCGAAGAGGGCCATGTTGGGCAGGATCGCATCCAGGATCGGGCCGCCGACATTGTCGAAATAGGCGTTGAGTCCGCCGGGCACTTCGGCCGCGAGGCGGGCGGCGATATCGTCCGCCTTGTAGTCGATGGCGATGTCCGCGCCGAGTTCCTCGGTGAGGTAGGCGCACTTGGCGGGGCCGCCCGCGATGCCGACGACATGCGCGCCGAGATTGCGGGCGACTTGCACGGCAAGGCTGCCGGTGGCTCCCGCGGCGGCGGAAACGGCGATCCACTGGCCGGGCTGGATGCGCGCGGTGTCGCGCACGCCGAGGAGCGCGGTCCAGCCGTTCATGCCGAGCGCGCCGAAGTGTTCGCGCAGGTCCGGCAGGCTTTCGTCGAGTGCCATCAGGCCGGCCTCGGCCGGGGTGACGACGGAGTAGTCCGCCCACTGCCCGAACCCGCGCACGAGGGTGCCTGCGGGGAAGGCAGGATCGCGGGTTTCGACCACGCGGCCGATGACGAGGCCGGACATCTTGACGCCGAGCGGCAGCGGCGGCTGGTAGCCATCGGTGCGCGGGCCCATCCACATGCGCGTGCCCGCGTCCATCGAGAGCCACTGGGCGGCGATGCGGACCTGCCCCTCGGCAAGCGGCTGGAGCGCTTCTTCGCGGAAGGAGAGGGCACTGGCGAAGTCGTCGCCCTTGGGGTGGGCATCGAGCTGCCAGAAGCGGTTCTTGTTCATGGGGAGGGGCCTTTGCAACTCAGCAATACGTCAACACATACCGTCACCCTGAACTTGTTTCAGGGTCCATCGTGCCGCAAACACAGCTGTTGCTGGAGCGAACTGCGCTGCGGGGTAGGGGGCAAAACCGGAAGCCTCTGGGCAAACCGAGGGATGGACCCTGAAACAAGTTCAGGGTGACGGGTTTGGTGTTGGGGGCTGTGTGGACCTGGTCCATCAGCGCAGGCGGATGGTGGTGATGAGATCGCGCGGTGGGGCGCCTTCCTTGGCGGCATCGGCGACCATCGCGTAGAAGCCGAGCAGGCTGGGGCGGGGCCTGTAAAGCTCGGTCATGTGGCCCAGCGCGGCGCTGGTATCGGCGAAGGCATAGACGAAGCCGTCGGCCATTTCGGCGCGCATGGCGGTGGGGGAGCCCTGGGCGTCGAACTCGGCGAGGGCGGCATCCACATCATCGACGAACACCGCGACATGGTGCAGGCCAAAGCGACTCGATCCTTCCGGGTACATGTCGTGAAAGGGCGAGGGGCCGGGATTGTTCTGCTGGACGAACTCCACCATCACCTCGCCCCATTGCCCGTAGGCCGAGGAGTGATCGTGGAGCCGCTCGACGCCGCGATGGACGCAGCGCGCCACCGGGATGTTGTCCGCCACGAAGAACGGGCCGGAGCCATAGGCCGCGTGGTGCGCGCGGGCGGCCGCGCGCACATCGGCGCAGAAGTACGCGACCTGCCGGATGGGCAGGTGGCGCATCAGCTGAACAGCGATTCCGGCGCTTCGATCAGGGCCTTGAGCGTCTGCAGGAAGGCCGCGCCCGCCGCACCGTCAATCGCGCGGTGGTCGACCGAGAGCGAAAGCCTGATCTGGCTTTCGAACGCGATGTCTCCATCCGCCGTTTCGGTCGCGACGCGGTTGATGCCGCCAACCGCAAGGATCGCACCCTGCGGCGGATTGATGATCGCGTCGAACTCCTCGATCCCGAACATGCCGAGATTGGAGACGCTGAAAGTGCCGCCGTCCATGTCCTCGAAGCTGAGGCGGCCGGCCTGCGCCTTGTCGATCAGCGCGCGGGTGGTCGCGGCGATTTGCGCGATATGCATCCGGTCGGCCTGCCGCACGATCGGTGTGACAAGGCCCTTGGGGCTCGCGACCGCGATGGCGACATCGGCATGGGGGAAGCTATGCACCGCATCGGCGGCGACTTGCACGTTGACATCCGGATGCCGGACCAGCGCCATGGCGACGGCCTTGACGAGGTAGTCGTTGATCGAGGCCTTCGTGCCCATCACGACGTTCGCCGTCTTGCGCAGTGCGACAAGTTCATCGACCCGCGCCGAGACGCGCAGGTAGAAGTGCGGGATCGTCTGCTTCGCCTCGGTGAGGCGGCGGGCGACGACCTTGCGCACCTTGTCGAACGGCTGGATCGTCGGCGTGTTGGCCACGGCCACGAACGGCGCGCCGAACGCGGGCGCGGGGGCAGCTTCGGGCACGGCAGGCTTCACAGCGCCCAGCACGTCGGCCTTCGAGATGCGGCCGCGGGGACCGGTGCCCTTGAGGGTCGAAAGGTCGATGCCATACTGCGCGGCAAGGCGCGCGGCGAGCGGCGAGGCGAAGACCGCGCGGTTCTCAGCCGGGAG
The DNA here is from genome assembly GCF_001296055.1 of Novosphingobium sp. AAP93. Classification (NCBI taxonomy): domain Bacteria; kingdom Pseudomonadati; phylum Pseudomonadota; class Alphaproteobacteria; order Sphingomonadales; family Sphingomonadaceae; genus Novosphingobium; species Novosphingobium sp. AAP93. The sequence goes on along the minus strand of NZ_LJHZ01000096.1, from coordinate 18,358 downwards.
TTCGGCAGGGCCGACCGGGTTCAGCGCGTGCTCGGGGCGCATGGCTTGCACCACGTCCTGATAGGTGATGCGGCCGCCGCGGCCCGAACCCTGGATCGGCTCGATATCGACGCCATTGGCTTCGGCGAGCTTCAAGGCTTCCGGGCTGATCGGGCGGTTGGTGACGATCTTCTTGGGCTCCGGCGCAGCGGCGGAAGCGGGCGCAGGCGCGGCAGCGGCGGACGCAGCTTCGGCACCGGCCTTGGCGGCGACGGCGGTTTCAGCCGGCTTGAACGACGCCACGAAGGCATCGACTTCGGCCTCGGTCGCGGTGGCATCGGTGAACACGCCAAGCAGCGCGCCGACCGGCTGGGGCTGGTCGCTGGCGGGGACGAGCACGCGCTTCAGCACGGCGTCGAACTCGGCTTCGACTTCGTTGGTGATCTTGTCGGTCTCGATCAGGCAGATCACCTGACCGCGCGAGAAGGCCTCGCCTTCCTTGACCATCCATTCGGCAACCGTGCCCTCGGTCATTTCGATGCCCCACTTGGGCATGCAGAACGGGCGGATATCGGCCATGACGGCTTCCTTAGCGGTAGGAGAGGACCTTGCGCACCGCCGCTTCGATCTTGGGGATCGAGGGCAGGTACGCGGTTTCCAGCTCGCGCGCGAACGGGACGGGCGTGTGCGGCGGATTGACGCCGAGCGGCGGCGCCTTGAGGCTGGCGAAGGCCTTTTCGGCGACCAGCGCGCAGATGTCGTTCGCCAGGCTGCAGCGCGGCGGGGCTTCGTCGACCACGACAAGGCGGCCCGTCACTTCGACCGAATCGAGGATCGCTTCCTCGTCGAGCGGGCTGGTGGTGCGCAGGTCGATCACATCGCAGCCGATCCCTTCGGCGGCGAGCTTGTCGGCCACCGCCTCGCAGAACCCGAGCAGCAGGCCTGTGGAGACGATGGTAACATCGTTGCCCGCGCGGCTGAGGCGTGCGTGGCCGAACGGGATCATGAAGTCCTTGTCGTCGGGCACTTCGCCCTTCACGCCGTAAAGCGCCTTGTGCTCGAGGAAGATCACCGGATCGTCGTCGCGGATCGCGGTGCGCAGCAGGCCCTTAACGTCAGCCGGAGTGCTCGGCATCACGACCTTGAGGCCGGGCATGCCGGTCAGGATCTGGTGCGCGGCCTGGCTGTGCTGCGCAGCGGCGTTGTAGCCAGCGCCCCAGGCCATGCGGATCACCGCAGGGCACTTGGTCTTGCCGCCGAACATGTAGCGGAACTTGGCGATCTGGTTCCAGATCTGGTCGAGCGAGACGCCGATGAAGTCGGCGAACATCAGCTCGGCCACCGGGCGCTTGCCCGAGAGAGCGAGACCGGCTGCCGCGCCGACAATGGCGCTCTCCGAGATCGGGGTGTCGATCACGCGGTCACCGCCGAACTTGCCGTAGAGGCCGGTCGAGGTCGACCAGATACCGCCGATCGCTTCGGGGCCGCCAGCGGTGCCATTGCCGCCCACCACGTCCTCGCCCAGCACGACGACGTTCGGGTCGCGCTCCATTTCCTCGGCGATCGTGGTGAGGACCGCCTCGCGATACATCATTCTTGCCATTGGTCGCGCTCCTCGGGGGTCAGTACGAGATGTAAACGTCTTCGAGGACGTCTTCGGGGGTCGGCCGCGGGGCGGCCTTGGCTTTGGCGACAGCGGTTTCAATTGCCTCCATCACGTCGGCATCGACCGCATCGATGTCGGCATCGGTGAGCAGGCCTGCCCCCGTCACGCTGGCGCGAAACTTCTTGATGCAATCGCGCGTCTCGCGGATGCGCTCGAGCTCGCCCGGACCGCGATAGCGCTGCGGATCGCCTTCGAAGTGGCCGAAGAAACGCTCGGTATCGAACTCGACTGCCGCCGGGCCATTGCCGGGGACGCGCACGTAATCGAGCACTTCGCGCATCGTTTCATAGACCGAGAAGAAATCGGTGCCGTCGCCGCGCCACACCTTCATGCCGAAGGCCTCTGCGCGGCTGGCGATGTCCTTCTGCGTGCCGACCGCATATTCGAAGCCGGTGTGTTCGGAATAGTGGTTGTTCTCAAAGACGAAGATGCAGGCCGCCTTGGTGACGACCGCCATGTTCATCGCCTCGAACGTGGTGCCCTGGTTGCACGCGCCGTCGCCCGAGAAAGTGATGGCGACGTGGCCCTTGCCGTCGATCTTGGCGGCGATCCCCGCGCCCACCGCGATGGGCGCGCCCGCGCCGACGATGCCGTTGGCGCCGAGCATGCCCTTGTCGACATCGGCGATGTGCATCGAGCCGCCCTTGCCCTTGCACAGGCCGTCGCGGCTGCCCCAGATCTCGGCCATCATGCCGTTCACGTCGCAGCCCTTGGCGAGGCAGTGGCCGTGGCCGCGGTGGGTGGAGACGATCTTGTCGTCATCCGAGAGGTGCTCGCACACGCCGACCGCGACGGCTTCCTGCCCGCAGTAGAGATGGGTGAAGCCGGCGATCTCGCCGGTCTGGATATCGATATGGAGGCGTTCCTCGAACTCGCGGATCACCTTCATCTGGCGATAGGCCTTGAGCAATTGGTCGCGGCTGAGCTGCACCTTCAATCTCCCGGTAGCTGGCCAGCGCAGGCGGTCGGCGCCCCGCGCGGAACATGCGAATGACATGGCCACCCAGCGCATGGGTTGAGAAGCCATAAAAGTGATAGGCATGCGCGGATTTCCGCGCCGTCACCTGCCCCTGGTTACCTGTCGGTGCGGGGCACCGTCGTCCCGGCGATGATCGAGGCACCGTCGTCGATCACGTGGCTCTGCCCGTTGATGAAGCGGCTCTCGTCGGAGGCGAGGAACAGGACGAGATTGGCGACATCGACCGGCTCGCCGAGGCGGTTCATCGCGGTGGCGTTGTCGTGCACCGGCGCCGCATCGCCCAGATCGGCCAGCTTGCCGCCAAGGCTGCGCACCATCGGCGTGTCGATCCCGGCGGGGAGCACCGAATTCGCGCGCACGCCGCGCCCGTTCTTGATCGAATAGGCGGCGGTGGCGCGGGTATAGGCATCGATCGCGCCCTTGGCCGCGCTGTAGGCGGCGAAAGTCGGCTCGCCCTGGATCGCGGCGATGGAGGCCATGTTGACGATCGAGCCGCCGCCGTTCGCGGCCATGGCGGGGATCGCGTGCTTGGTGCCGAAGACGACACCGTCGATGCTGACCGCCATGATCTTGCGGTAGTTGGCCTCGGTCAGCGTTTCGGGATCGCCGAATTCGACGACGCCGGCGTTGTTGACGAGGATGTCGAGCCGGCCATGGCGCGCCACGACATCGGCAACGAGCGCTTCCCATGCGGCTTCGCTGGTGACGTCGAGGTGCTGGTATTCGGCACTGGCGCCGAGTTCGGCGGCGAGGGCGCTGCCTGCGGCATCATCGACATCGGTGAGGATGACGCGGGCACCTTCGGCCACGAACAACCGCGCATCGGCGGCGCCGAGGCCCTTGGCCGCGCCGGTGATGATGGCGACTTTGCCTTTCAGACGGTCCATTTCAGCTTATCCATTCTGCGTAACAACAACTTCGTCATTGCGAGCGGAGCGAAGCAATCCAGAGCGCATGAGCGCAGCCGCTCTGGATTGCTTCGTCGCTTCGCTCCTCGCAATGACGATAGGGCGGAACGAGGGGGCGAGGGGCGGTAGCCTCACCCCTCCAGCTTCACCGCACCGGGGCGCGGCGGGCCGGCTTCGCGGGCGACGAGCGCACAATCGTGGTAGTGGATCGTGTATTCCACCATCAGTCCATCGACGCAGCGGGTCGTCTCGGCCAGCGAGGTGCTGATGCGGTTGCCGGTGAGCTTCGAAGTCATCGTCATGCGCAGCTGCAGGCAGAAGTAGTTCTCGTCCGTGAGGATGCCGAGCCGGTCGACCACGACATCGTCCCAGTAGCTCCACACGTGCGGGAACAGGCGGATCAGCGCGTCCTGCCCCTTCCAGTCGCCGCCGAAGGGTAGCTCCGGCGGCTCGTGGACGACGTAATCGGGCGAGGTGATCGCCATGACGCCGGCCCAGTCGCCCTTGTCGATGCAGCCGAGCATGGTCTCGGCGAGTTCGCGCGGGGTTTTCGTCATATCTGAATCCCGGGCTTCAGAACTGCACGCGCTTGGTGAAGCCGCCGTCGATGATCAGATTGACGCCGGTGGTGTAGCAGGACGCGGGGCTGGCGAGGAACACGACCGAGCGCGCCACTTCGTCCGGCGCGCCGAGGCGGCCCATCGGCATCTGCGCCTGGATGCTCTTGTAGAAGTCCGGCATTGCGCCCTGGATCATGTCCCAGCTGCCGCCCTTGAACTCGATCGGGCCGGGCGAGACGGTGTTGACGCGGATGCCCTTGGGCGCGAGCGCCTGGCTGAGCTGCGAGGCATAGGTGATCAGCGCGGCTTTGATCGCGTTGTAGGCCTGCGGCATGATGAAGGTCTCGACCGCTGCGGTCGACGACATCACGATGATCGAGCCTGCGCCCGAGGCTTCGAGCGCGGGGGTCAGCGTCTCGATGCCCTTGACCGCGGCCATGATGTCGACGTCGAGGCACTTCTGCCAATCCTGCGTGGCGCCCGCGCCCGAAACGCTCGCCATATTGATGAAGATGTCGCAGCCGCCGAGCTTTTCCACCGCGCCGTTCAGCCAGGCGACGTAGCCGTCGAGGTTGCCGGTCATGTCGAAGGCCTCGCCGTGGGCCTTGCCTTCATTGCCAGCGAGTTCGGCCAGCGCGGCATCGATCTTGGCCTGATCGCGCGAGAAGAACGCGACATCGGCGCCTTCGCTGGTGAGGATCTTGAGGATCTCGAGGCCGATGCCGCGGGCCCCGCCGTTCATGATGACTTTCTTGCCCTTGAGACCCAGATCCATCGCACGCTCCATCCATGATTTGCGCCCGGCAGATCCGGGCCTTTGCGGACGCAGAATAGCCAAAACGAGGGGCCTGACAGCGCGCGGAAATGATAGTTTCTGAGCCTCCGGAATCGCCTTAGGCTTCCTCAAAAATCGGGAGAGACCATGGCTATCACCGGACCCATCGAGGACCAGCTCGCGATCCGCGCGCTGCACGACAATTACGCCGACGCCGTGTTCCGGCGCGACGCCGGGGACTGGGGCGCGCTCTGGGCGGACGATGCCGTCTGGGATCTGGCTGGCACTACTGTCAACGGCAAGGACTCCATCGTCGGCCTGTGGCAGGGCGCGATGGGCACCTTCGCCTTCGTCGGGTTCTTCCAACAGACCGCCGCGATCCAGATCGACGGCGATATCGCAACGGGCCGCGTCTACACCAACGAGACGCTCGAGGACCTCGAAGGCAACCTGCGCCGCAGCATTGGCCGCTACGAGGACACTTACGTCAAGCGCGGCGGCACCTGGCTCTACCAGAGCCGCAGCTTTTCAGTCCTGAAGGGGTATTCGTGATGATCGTCGTTGTCGCAGGGGAAATCGATTTCGCGCCGGAAGTCCGCGACGAGGTGCTCAAGGACGCGCTGCCGCTGATCGAGATGGCGCTCGCCGAAAAGGGCTGCCGCCACTACGCGTGGAGCCTCGATCCGCACAATCCGGGCCGCATCCACGTGTTCGAGGAGTGGGAGACCGCCGAGGACCTCGCCGAGCATCTGCTGGCCGAATCCTATTTCAAGATGGGCGCGCATCTGGCGGGCTTCACCATCCTCGGCGCCAATACCCGCAAGTATCGCTGCGACTTGTCGGAGCCGGTCTACGGGCCGGACGGCGTTGCCACCGCGAAGTTCCTCACGGCACAGGACTGACAGGTCATGACCAATCTCTTGGGCAAGGTTGCCGTCGTCATCGGCGCGGCGGGCGAGAACAACATGGGCCAGCATATCGCCCGCACGCTGGCCGATGCGGGCGCAAAGGTCGTTGTCGCGGGGCGCAAGGCCGAGCCGCTCAAGGCCATCGCCGGCGCCATCGCGGGTGATTGGGCGCTGTGCGATCTATCGAAGAAGGCCGATGTCGAGGCGCTCGCGACTACCGTGCTCGAACGCCACGGCAAGGTCGATATCGCGATCAACGCGACCGGCTGGGGCCTGCTCAAGGGGCTGCACGAGATCACCGAGGAAGAACTCGACCAGATCATCGCGCTGCAGCTCAAGGGCGTGCACTACTTCCTCAGCGCCTTCGTCCGCGCCATGCCGCACGGGGGGTCGCTGATCCAGATATCTTCGGCCACCACGCAATGCGTGATCGACGACCACGCGGCCTATATCGCGACCAAGGCGGGTTCGGAGGCGCTGATCCGCTGCGTCGCCAACCAGTACGGGCCGCAGGGCATCCGCGCCAACGTGCTTTCGCCGGGCTTCACGTATAGCCCGATGACCGAGCAGTCGTTCGCGGTGCCGGGGCTCGCCGATGCTTTCGTGAAGGAATATCCGCTGGGCCGGGTCGGCACTTCGGAGGACATCGCCAAGGCCGCGCTGTGGGTGGTGAGCGACGATTGCTTCATGTCCGGCCAGAACCTGCAGATCAACGGCGGCCTCACCCTGCGCCGCAATCCGCGTCCGCACGAGATCCAGGCGGCGGTCGGCGCGGCGATGGCGGCGATGCAGGCGGCGGGGAACTGAGCCACACTTTCAACATTCGTCATTGCGAGGAGCGCAGCGACGAAGCAATCCAGAGCGGTCGAGCACATACGCTCTGGATTGCTTCGCCACTCCCGCAATGACGAAATGGAGGAGCGGGGCGGCCCTTACCCCGCCTGCTCCGCCGCGATCTTTTCCTTGATCATCGTGCGCAGCACATCCTTGCGGATCTTGCCCGATGCGGTGCGCGGGAAGGTGTCGACCCATTCGATGCGTTCGGGGCACTTCTGCTTGGCGAGGCCCGACTCGCTGACGAAGGCAGACAGCGCCTGAAGGTCCGGCTGGTCTGCGCCTTCGGGGATCAGATAGGCGCAGATACCTTCGCCGAGGCGCGCGTGCGGCATCGAGACGACGGCAGCTTCCTTGATCGCCGGGTGGAGGTGCAGCACGTCCTCGATTTCCTTGGCGCTGATGTTCTCGCCGCCGCGGATGATGAGGTCCTTCTTGCGCCCGGTGATGACAAGCGAGCCGGAGTGCGTGATGCGGCCGATGTCGCCGGTCTTGAAGAAGCCGTCTGCGGTCAGCGCTTCGCGGGTCTGCGCTTCGTCCGCATAGCCCAGGAACATGGCGGGTCCGCGCACGAGGATTTCGCCGTCCACGCCGTGCGGCACTTCGTTGCCGTCGTCATCGACGAGGCGCAACTGGTAATCGAGCGGCCGTCCGTCGGTCTCGGCGGCGAGTTCAAGGCTCTCTTCGGGCAGGACGCCGGGTGTCGCCAGCGGCACTTCGGAGCTGCCATAGACGCGGTAGGCGCAGGCGTGGGCGAGGCGCTTGTTGGCGGTGTAGACCAGCTCCGACGGGATTGCCGCACCGCCGCAGGCAAAGCGGCGGAAGGTGGGAAGCGAGGAACCGGCAGCCTCTGCCGCGTCGCACAGTTCCTGCAGAAACGGCGTGGCGGCAACCGTCGAGGTGACGCCGTAGCGGTCGATCAGCTCGACCGCATCCCTCGCCTTCCACACTTCCATGAGGACGACCTGCGAGCCGGATGCAAAAGGCTTTTCGAGGCCGCCCGAAAAGCCGCTGATATGCGTGACCGGCGAAGGCATCAGCGTCACGTCGTTCGGAATGCCGCTGTACTTGCGGCCGAACTGGGCGACGCGGTCGAGCGTGTTGTGCGAATGGAGCACGGCCTTGGCCCGGCCCGTGGTGCCCGAGGTATAGAGCACGAGCTTCAGCGCGTTCGGGTCGACCTTCTCGAGCGGGGTATTGAGGCCCCGGCCATGCGCCACAAGTGCCGCATAGTCGGGCGTGCGCTCCGTCGGCCGCACGTAGATGACATGCTTCAGCTCCGGCAGGTGCGGGCGCACCCTGTCCATCATCCCCGCAAAGTCGTAGCCCCGGAAGCTTTCCGCCACGAAATAGGCCTTAGCCCCGCAATCGCCGAGCATCTGGATCACCTCGGCATCGCGGTAGATCGGCACGATCGGCGCGATCACGAAGCCGCCGAGATTGGCGGCAAGGTTGATCACCGAGGCTTCGACCCAGTTGGGCACCTGGAAGCCGATAACGTCGCCGGTCTTGAGGCCGAGATCACGCAGCGCGCGGGCCAGCGCTTCGCCGTCCGCCAGCAGGCTGGCGTAAGTCGGGGCGGCGGGATCGCCCAGATAGACGATCTTGTCGGGATCGGTTTCGGCCCAGCGGCGTGCGTAATCGCCGATGGTCATGTTGGTCCAGCTGCCGTCGGCGGCATACTGCGCGAGGTGCGCGGGGATCGTGGTCATGGGGGGCTTTCGTCAATTCGCCAGGGTCTGCCGGTAGAGCGGGTTGTCCTCGGCGTAGAAGTTGCAATGGAAGCCGCTGGGGACGCGGAAGGGGATCATCACGCGGGCGATGGGGCCAGCGGCGATGTCCTTGGCCGCGAAGATGGCAAGTTCACTGGTGCCGCTGTTCGCCGGGTGGACCAGCGTCATCGCGTAGCCGTCCGCCTCGTCGGTGCTGCCGAGGCGCGGGGCGAACACGAGCTCACCTGCCGCTGCGCCCGCGCCGAAGTGCCAGATATCCTCCTCGCCGGTCTGGGTATCGTAGCGCAGCACCGCGTCCATGCCCTCGACGCGGCCGTCGCGCGATTTGAGGTTGATGTTGGCGAAGCTGTGGCGGCTCTTGCGCGTCATCAGGCGGTCGTCGGGGCGGGGGAACTGGATGTCGCGCCCGTTGAGCACGTCTTCCTTGATCCAGCCGGTGTTCCCGGTGGGGTCGATGGTCCAGCGGCGCAGGCTCTGCTGCGTATCGAGGTGCGTGCGGCGCGCGCCGGTCTCGTCGGGGAACAGCGCGGTGCCGTTGGCGGCGGCGACGTCGGCGAGGATCTTGCCGTCCTCTTCCCACACGTTGAGTTCGTGGAACATGTGGCGCGGTTCGAACTCGAACCACTTGATCTGGTCCGCTGTCCCCTCGCGCGGCATGACGGCGAACTTGGTCGGGCGATCGTTGACCCATGCCGTCATCGGACCACCAGCGGCGAAGCGCTTGAGGTCGGTGTCGATGGGAATGAACGGGAAGATCGCCCAGTTTTCCGTCAGCAGAAAAGTGTGCATCAGGCTGAAGTGCGGCATGGGGATGATCTCGGTCTTGCGGATTGTCCCGTCCGCTGCGACCACGTCGTAGCGCATTTCCGCCGGGCCCATGAAACCGTGGATTGCCGCGCCGGTGTTGATCATCTCGCGCGTAGCGTAGTCGATCTTGGGATGCGCCGAGAAGCTGGAGGTGACGAGTCCGCCATAAGTCTCCTCATGCAAGGTATCGAGCTTGCGGGGATCGAGTGCCACCGGCGGCGCGCCTTCCATAAGGGCGAGCAGCTGCCCGCCATGGAGGATGATGTTCGTATTGCCCGTGTTGTAACGCTTGCCCTGCACACTGGGGTCGCTCGTCATCGGATTGCCGAAAATGCCAAACAGGCGGCGCCCGGCTGCCTTCTCCAGCTCGAACTTTTCCGTCTTCACCCAGCGGTTGCGCATCGAGACGCGGCCGTCCGCAAACTCGAAGGCGAAGACCATGCCGTCGCCGTCGAACCAGTGGTAGTCGCCCTCGCGTGGCGGGTAGAGCGGGTCCGGGCCGTTGCGATAGAAGATGCCGGCGAGGTCGTCGGGCAGCTTGCCCTCGACGATGAGGTCGGGCGCATCGGCTTCGAAGCGGATCGGCGCGTGGTGGCCGCTGAGATAGGGGTGATCGAAGAACGGTTCTGCCATGGCTCTGGAGTCCCCCAAAATGTCCTGAACGCGCCGCCGCGCTGGATGACGGCCTGCGCCGCAATGTGGGTGGGATAGGGGGCGCATTCACCTCCTAAAATGGGGAGTGGCCAAAATGGGGAGTGACCCCCGCTCGAATGGGCAAAAATGAGAGTCGTCTTGGCGCGGGCGCGGGTTAGGTTCGCGCGTTGCTGATCAACTGGGCAAGGCGGTGCCCGATAAAATAGGGACAGTCCCCTTTTTATGACCGAAGAGGTGACTCCGCCGATGGATAGTGCCGCATAAAAAGGGGACTGTCCCTATTTTATCAAGGAGCGTTGCAAGTGACCGAGAACCGCCGTTTCCTTCTCGTCCGCCGCCCCAATGGCGCGCCGGTGGCCGAGGATTTCAGCCTCGTTTCCGAACCCCTGCCCGAGCTGGCGGAGGGACAGTTCCTGATCCGCAATCGCTACGCCTCGCTCGATCCCGCCATGCGCGGCTGGATGGATGATGCGCCGAGCTACATGCCGCCGATCCCGCTGGGCACGCCGGTGCGCGCTTCGACCGTGGGCGAAGTGGTGGCGAGCAAGGCGGACGGCTTCCCGGTCGGCCAGTGGGTTTCGGGCCTCAATGCAATCGAGGAATACTCGGTCTCGCAGGCGGGCGGTTTCAGCGCGCCGATCGATCCCACTATTGTCCCTTCGCCGACGAACTTCCTCTCGGTGCTCGGCGCGGTCGGGATGACGGCCTATTTCGGCTATCTTGAGGTCTGCCGCCCGCAGCCCGGCGATGTCGTGCTGGTCACGGGCGCTGCCGGAGCGGTGGGCTCGCTCGTCGGCCAGATTGCGAAAATCAAGGGCGCCAGCAAGGTGATCGGCATCGCGGGCGGGCCTGAGAAGTGCAAGCGTCTCGTCGAACGCTACGGCTTCGATGTCGCCATCGACTATCGCGGCAAGAGCGTCGACCAGCTTTCGGCGGAGATCGCAGAAGCCGCGCCGCAGGGCGTCAACGTGATCTTCGAGAACGTCGGCGGGGACATCCTCGATGCGGGGCTCAACAACCTCGCGATGTATGCGCGCATCGGCGTGTGCGGGCTGATCAGCGAATACAACAACGCGGGCGAGAAGACGGGCGCGCGCAATATCTGGCAGCTGATCGTCAAGCGCGCCTCGATGACCGGCCTGCTCGTGGCAGACTACGTGCCGCGCTTCGGCGAGGGCATTGCCGCGATGGCGGGCTGGATCACGCAAGGCAAGCTGGTGTTCGACGAGCATGTCGACGACGGCATCGACAATGCCCTGCCGGCGTTCCTGCGGCTGTTCAGCGGCTCGAACGACGGCAAGATGATCCTGAAGCTGAGCTGAGGCGATGGCGCAGACGCTTCTCGTCCTCTCCGGCGGCCATCCCTACGAGGAAGGGCCGTTCGCCGAGTTCCTCGATGCGGTGGCGGGGCTGCTGCCCGGGGACTGGCAGGTGGTCCACTATGTCCATCCGGAGGCCGAGGAGCGCGTGGCGGCAGGGGCAGCGAAGAGCGCCGATGCCGTGCTGTTCTACGATATGCCCGGCTACACTTTCGCCGATGGGACTGTGAAGACGGCGGCGCCCTCGGACGCGTTCAAGGCGGCCCTGGAATCGCGCTTCCTGAGCGGTCATGGGGCCGTGATGATGCACCACGCCATCGCGGGCTGGGCCGAATGGCCGCAGTGGAGCGAATGGGTCGGCGGGCGCTTCCTCTACCAGCCCGGAATGGTGCGCGGGGAGGCGAAGCTCGATTCCGGCTATCGGCATGACGTGGATTACACCGCGGAACTCGTCTCCGATCATCCGGTGCTGGACGATATCCCGCGCACGTTTGAAGTGAACGACGAGCTTTATCTTTGCGAAGTTTTCGAGGACGACGTCAGGCCGCTGATCCGGGCGCGGCATGACTATGTGGCCGAGAACTTCTACTCCGCCGCCCATGCTGTCGCGGGCCGCATGTTTGACAATTCGGACTGGCCGCATCCGCCGGGCAGCAACCTGGTGGCGTGGATCAAACAGGTGCATGCAGCGCAAGTCATCTACTGCCAGTTCGGCGATGGCCCGCACACGTATGCCAACCCGGTCGTCCGCCAGATCATCGCCAATGCGCTGGAATGGACCTCGCGCTAGCAGGAGAGCCGCATGAGCCCGCAGGAAGTGGTCGAAGCCTTCATCGCTGCATGGAACCGGGGCGACGCCCCCGCCGCCTTTGCCATGATGGCCGAGGACATCGTCTGGCATAACATCCCGATGGAGCCCGCCGTCGGCCTTGCCGGCGTGCAGGCGCTTATGGCGCAGTTCCCGCCCATCGAGGGCACGGAGTGGATCACGCATCACATTGCGGCCAATGGCAATGTCGTGCTCACCGAGCGGACCGACAAGTTCCTTGTCGGCGGGCGCTGGCGGGCGATCCGCGTCTCGGGGACGTTCGAGATCAACGAAGACGGCAAGGTCGCCAAGTGGCGCGACTATTTCGACATGGCCGAATTCCAGCGGGAGTTTGCCTGATGACGATTGCTCGCGGCAAGGATCTGACCGGGCGGCGAGCGGTGGTTACCGGCGCGGCTTCGGGCATGGGCGCGGCAGCAGCGGCGCGGCTCATGGCGGAAGGGGCGCTGGTGCTCGGCGTGGACCGGGTGGGCGAGGGCATCGTCGGGACGCACACCTTGGTGACCGATGTCAGCGATACCGATGCCGTCGCCGCGATTGCCGGGGCGGCGGAGAGCCTGCTCGGCGGCTGCGATATCCTGATCAACAATGCCGGTGTCTGTCCCAATGGTCCCTTTGCGGAAATGACCGAGGAGGCATGGAATTCCGCGCTTGGCATCAACGTGACGGCGGTGATGAAGCTGACTCGCGCGCTGGTGCCGCAGCTTGCCGCCTCCGGGCGCGGGCGCGTGGTCAATGTCGGCTCGATCATGTCGAGCTTCGGCGATGCCGGGCTGGTGGCCTACACGACCTCGAAGCACGCGGTGCTGGGCCTGACGCGCGCGCTGGCGATGGAGCTGGGGCCGCAAGGGATTACCGTGAACTGCGTTCAGCCGGGCGCCATCGCGACGGGCATGACGCGCAGCCTGTTTGAGGACGTACCGGGGGCCAAGGACTACTACGCGGGCCGCTCCGCGCTCGGCCGTGTCGGCCAGCCGGAGGACGTGGCGGACGTGATGGTGTTCCTCGCGACCGATGATGCGCGCTTCATCACGGGCCAAGGCATCATGGTCGACGGCGGGGTCATGGTCCACTCGTGAACACATGCCCTGCAAGGCAAGTCCACCTAGCATTTTCGCGCGTGGCAGTGGGTATTTGACGGTGCCACATCCAAGTCGAACAGACTGGGGCAAATTTCGGGGATCGCCATGAATGAGATGACCAAGAGCCTGCTCGATCCCGAGGTGATGCAGAACCCGTTTCCGCTGTACCAGTGGGCCCACGCCAATGCGCCGGTGATCGAGCTGCCCGAGACGGGCATGAAGATCGTGATGAGCTACGAGATGTGCTCGGAAGCGGCCGGCCGCCCGGAAGACTTCTCGAACGACTTCAGCGGGGTGCTTTCGGGCGCGCTGGCCGAGGACCCGGAAGTGAGCGCGATCCTCGCCGAAGGCTGGCCGCAGATGAACACGCTGCTGACCGCCGATCCGCCGGTCCACACCCGCTTCCGCAAGCTGGTCAACCTCGCCTTCTCGATGCCCCGCGTGAACGCGCTGGAAGCAGGCATCCGCGACAAGGTGACCAAGCTGATCGACGGCTTCATCGACAAGGGTGAATGCGACTTCGTGACGGAGTTCAGCGTCGGCCTGCCGGTGCAGGTGATCTGCGAGCAGCTGGGCTTTTCCGAAGCCGAGCGTGCCGACGTGAAGCGCTGGTCCGATGCCTTTGCCGACCGACTCGGCCACATGATCCCGCGCGAGCGCGAGATCGAGTGCGCGCACGAGATCGTCGACTTCCAGCGCAAGCTGAAGGTGAAGATCGACGCGCGGCGCGAGCAACCGACCGACGATCTGCTGTCCGATGTCGTCAATGCGCGGCTCGATGGTGAAACCCCGCTCAATGACGCGGAAATCCTCTCGATTGCGCAGCAGCTGATGGTGGCGGGCAACGAGACGACCACCCATGCGTTGGCAGGCGGCATCGTCCACCTCGCACAGAACCCCGATCAGCAGGCCAAGGTCCGCGCCAATCCTGCGCTGGTGGGCAACATGATCGAGGAAGTCCTGCGGCTCGACACGCCGACCGCCGGCATGTGGCGGCTGGTGACCAAGGATACCGAGCTCGGCGGGCGCTCCTACAAGCAGGGCGAAATGGTCATGCTGCGCTATGCCGCGGCAAACCGCGATCCGGCTAAGTATCCCGACCCGGACAAGTTCGATGTCGAGCGCACCAATGCCCGCACGCACCTCGCCTTCGGCAAGGGCATCCACATGTGCGTGGGTAACATGCTGAGCCGCAAGGAAATGACCGTGGCCTTCACGGAACTGCTGCGCCGGCTCGATGATATCCGCATCAAGGACGGGGCGGAGCTGCGCGTCTCGCCCAACCTGCTGCTGCGCGGGTTCATCTCTGTCCCCATCACCTTCAAGAAGGCTGCGGCGTGAACTTCGATCTCGACGAGAACCAGGAGCTGTTCAAGGCGGCGGTCGAGCGCTTCTGCCAGGGGCAGGACGTGGCGGCCCGCCGCGCGGCGCGTGCCCTGCCGGGCGGCATCGACCGGGCGCGCTGGCAGGAACTGGCGGAGCTGGGGCTGATCGGACTCGCTGCGGGCGAAGAAGACGGCGGCATGGGCGGCTCGCACGGCGATCTGGCTGTTGTTGCGCAGGCGCTGGGACATGCGCAGGCGGTGGAGCCGTGGCTCGAATGCGGGTTCCTCCCGGCACGGCTGCTGGCGGGGTCGGCACACCTTGAGAGCGTGATTTCGGGGGAGAAGATCGCCGCGTTCGCCTTTGCCGAGCCGGGCCGCCGGTTCGTGCTGGAAGCGAGCGGCGTCAAGGCGAAAGGCGGCAAGCTTTCGGGCACCAAGCAATTCGTGCTCGGCGGCGGCGCGGCGGACTTGTTCGTGGTGACGGCGGAAGAGGACGGCAAGACCGCGCTCCATGTCGTCGATGCCAAGGCGCCGGAAGTCGAAGTGCGGCCTTATCCGGTGGCCGATGGCGGCGTGGCGGCCATCGTCACCTTCCACAATGCGGCGGCGGAAGGCCCGCTTGCCGCCGATCTCCACGCGGTGATCGACGAGGCGCGGCTTATGGCGGCGGCCGAGATGGTCGGTCTTGCCCAGCGGCTGTTTGCCGACACGCTGGAATACATCAAGACGCGCGAGCAGTTCGGCCAGCCGATCGGGCGGTTCCAGGTGCTCCAGCACCGCATGGTCGATGCTTATGCCCGCGTCGAAAGCGTACAATCGGCGGTGCTGCGCGCGCTGCTTCAGCCGGGGGCGCCGATGGCGGCAATCAAGGCGCATGTGGCGGAAAATGCGATCTGGGTCGCGCATCAGGCGGTACAGCTGCACGGCGGCATGGGCATGAGCGACGAACTGGGCGTGGGCCACGGCCTCAAGCGGATCGTGCTGCTGTCCAAGCTGTTCGGCGATCCCGCCAGCGATATTCTGGATTATGCCCGCGCGGCCTGAGGGCGGCGGGACTGTGGAGTTTATGGAATGACCAAGCGGATCGACGCCCACTTCGTGGCCGCAGGCAAATACCACGATATCGACTTTGCCCGGCTCGAAGTGCTCAAGCTGCTGGCCGAGCACCCCGAGATCCGCACCACGGTCGCGATGGATTTCTCCAACACCGACCGGCTGGACCAGTGCCAGTTCCTGGTGACTTACACCTGCACCGTGCTGCCGACGCCCGAAGAGCTGCTGAAGATCAAGGAATTCCTTGACCGCGGCGGGCGCTGGCTGGCGCTCCACGGCACCAATTCGATCCTCAAGTTCGTCGAAGGCGGGGTCGATTGTCCGGAAGAGCGCGACGATGTGATGGAAGTGCTCGGCACCCAGTTCAAGGCGCATCCTCCGATCGGGCCGTTCCGTGTCGAGGTGGCCGACAAGACTCACCCGCTGACGCAGGGCCTCGAAGATTTCGACGTGATCGACGAGCTTTATATCATGAAGCAGAAGGCGCCGATCAAGGTGCTGATGCAGACGCGCTTCGATGGCGAGGCGACGGGGTTCATCGAGGCGAACTACGACAATGTCGTCGTGCCGGTGCTGTACCTGCGCGATCACGGCAAGGGCGGGGTGCTCTACAACACGCTCGGCCACTGCCGCAGCCACTTCGATGTTATTGAATTGCTGCCCTTCTGGACACATCCCGAACGCTGCGGCTGGAACTATCCGGTTTATTATGAAACGCTGCGCCGCGGCATTCGCTGGGCCATGAGTGAGATTGCCTAAGGACGTCGGCTATGGATATGGATTTCTCCCCCGAGGACCTCGCCTTCCAGAAGGAAGTGCATGCGTTCCTCGACGACAAGCTCAACGCCCGTCTGCGCGAGGGTGCGGCGAATACGCCGAGCGTGTTTACCGAGCCCGACATTACCCGCGAATGGCAGGCGATCCTCGCCGAGAAGGGCTGGCTGGCGACGTCGTGGCCGGTCGAAGACGGCGGCCCCGGCTGGACGCCGACGCAGAAGTACATCTTCGAGAAGGAATGCGCGATTGCCGGCGCGCCTTCGCTGCCGATCCTCGGTCTGCGCCTTGTCGGCCCCGTCATCTGCCACTTCGGCACGCCCGAGCAGAAGGCACGTTTCCTGCCGCGCATCATTTCGGGCGAGGATTACTGGTGCCAGGGTTATTCCGAGCCGGGCGCAGGGTCCGACCTTGCCGCGGTGAAGACCCGCGCCGAGCGGGTGGGCGACAAGTACATCGTCAATGGCTCCAAGATCTGGACGACCCACGCGCACCACGCCAACTGGATCTTCGCGCTCGTGCGCACCGATCCCAGCGTGCAGAAGCAGCGCGGCATCAGCTTCCTGCTGATCCCGATGGAGCAGCCTGGCGTCAGCGTCTCGCCCATCGTCACGATGGCGAACGACCACGAAGTCAACGCAACCTTCTTTGACAATGCCGAAACCCCTGCCGACAACCTGATCGGCGAGGAAGGGCAGGGCTGGACGATCGCCAAGTTCCTGCTGGAGAACGAGCGCGGCGGCTCCTGCGCGGCGCCCGCGCTGCTCGCCAAGCTCGACCGGATCGAACGCTGGGCGCGCGAAGAAGCCTCGGGCACCAACGGCAGCATGATCCATGATCCCAACATCTCGCAGCGGCTCGCCCGCCTCCGTCTGGAAGCGCAGGCGTTCGAAGTGACCGAGCTGCGCATTCTCGCCGAACTCGCCAAGGGCCGCCCGGCCGGGCCGCAGACCTCGCTGGTCAAGCTGACAAGCTCCAACCTGCGTCAGCAGATCGACGAGCTGGCGGTGGATCTGTTCGGCTACGATGGCTTGCAGCTGCCGGTGACGCGCCCGCTCTATGGCAACGAGGCGCCTGAGTTCGTCGGCAGCCGTGCGGCGCAGCTTGCGATGCCTGCCTATCTCAACGGCCGCGCCTACACGATCTTCGGCGGTTCGGACGAAGTGCAGAAGACCATCATCGCCAAACAGGTCCTCGGGCTCTGACCTGTTGCCCGGAAGCCCCATATCCGAACCGTTTCGGATGGGGCTTCCGCTACGGCACGCAGTAGGTTAGCATGCGAATCGCAGTGGATGCCGGACGAACCGGCACCGGCGAGAGGATGCAGCATGGACTGGGCGAACTCCACCTTCGAGCAGGTGACGATTCGGGCCGTTGAAGACGTGCGGCCCGCCGCAATCGCGATCCGCGATGTGGCCTTGCAGCTTGATCTGCGCATTGCCGTCTGCCCCGACATTTCGTCGAAGGAGCAGATGCTCGATGCCGACGGGAAGATCATCAACGCGGACATCTTCGGCTGGACCGCCGACGGCGAGCGCTGGTGGGAGAATGGCACCCTGGCGCTGTCCTCGCCGTTCCCGCGCGCCACGCGATATGAGAGCGAGCCCTTCTGGTGCAACGCCCACGGCGCCTTCACCGTCAGCCGCAACAACTACCTTGAGGACCTCAACTTCTCGGAGTTCCACAAGTTCAGCAAGGCGCGGGCGATGATCGTGATCCCCTCGCACCTCTCGTTCGGGCAGATCGCCGCGACGAGCTTCGTGCCGGTCGACAAGACGCTCGATGACCTGTCGGACGTGTTTGCCGAGCATGGCGATTTCCTCGGCGCGCTGACCCGCCGCTTCGTCGCCAGCTACGTCAGCACGATGCGCACGCAGCAGTGGATCCCGAGCGACTGCCGCCTGTCCAAGCGCGAAGTCGAATGCCTGCGCTGGGCCGCGATCGGCAAGACCGACAAGGAAATCAGCCTGATCCTCGCGCTGAGCCACGCCACGGTGCGCTACCACATCCAGCGCGCGGGCGAGAAGCTGAACGCGGTGAACCGCAGCCAGGCCGTCTTCAAGGCCGGGCAACTGGGCTATCTGGGGGCAGCTGCTTAGGCTGATCCTTTACCCTGACCGTTCGTGTCGAGCGAAGTCGAGACACCAAGCGCAAGGTGTCTCGACTTCGCTCG